>JACRBK010000647.1 GCA_016234525.1 Chloroflexota bacterium | reverse complement strand
CGGCAGTCGCCGTCATTCAGGATGGTGAGGTGATCTACTCGCAGGGGTTCGGATCGCGCAACGTGGCAACTGGCGATCCGTTCACACCGCAAACGCAGTTTCGCATCGGCTCGACCACCAAATCGATGACCTCATTGTTAGTCGCCCAACTGGTGGACGAAGGGAAATTAAGTTGGGATACTCCCGTCACCGAAATTTATCCCGACTTCCAGACCAGCGATCCCGAACTGACGGCGCAGTTGACGCTGCGTGACCTGATGGGCATGGGAACCGGGCTGGAATCTGACGACCTGGTCTCGTTGGACTGGGGCTTATGGACCGAAGCCGATCTGTTCAAGGCGATTGCTGCCCAGACCGCCGTCGGGGAATTTCGCCAGCACTACGCCTACAATAACGAGGTGTATGCTTCTGCGGGGTATCTCGCGGCGCTCGCCGCCGGGGAATCCCTCACGCTCGAAAGTTATAAAACGCTGATACAGAGCCGCCTGTTCGATCCGTTGGGCATGTCATCCACGATCATCACCGACGACCGGAGCCAGTTGAGCGACAACTATTCTGAGTCGTATGGTTTTACCCTGATCGACAGCATCACAAACGCCGATCTTGTGCTGCCCGCGCCGATCAACGTGGTGGCCCCGGCGGGTGCAGTATGGTCCAGCCTGGAAGATATGTCACGCTATGTGATCACACAGATGAACGGCGGCGTCAGCCCGGACGGTACACGCCTTGTGTCCGAAGTCAACCTCGCGATCACCTGGGAAGCACAGACCGTTATGCCGAACGAGGAACCCGAAATTGAGAATCTCGGTTACGGCATGGGCTGGGTATCAGGAACCTATAACGGTCTACCCTTCCGGTATCACGATGGCGGCTGGGATGGCTACCGCACGATGATGACGATCTTCCCCGACACGCAGACCGGGCTGATCATTTTCTGCAATCACCTTTTCGGTGATTTGTTCAACAACGCCCTGATGTATGCGTTTGGCGAGATGTTAGACGGCGGCGATCCCACGCCGATCCTCGACGAATTCCACACGGTGTTTGATGAAAACTATGTCAGCATCGATGCACAGTTGGGGTTTTTGCCGCCGCCGGAAGTCGATCCGGCTGTAGTCGCGCCGCTGCTTGGCGATTATGAGCAGGGTTGGACGCTTGAACAGCGCGCCGATAACCGGCTGTGGTTGATCCGCCCGAACTGGGAAATGGTGTTGCGTCCGCTGCCCGGAGTTGATATTTATCTGGTATCCAGTGGGGCGGCAATCGGCGCTACGGCGCAGTTCGCGGTAGAGGGTGATGAGGTGACGCTGACGCTTGATCTCGCGGGCGAAGCGTGGACTTTCGCCAAAGTGGGGTAAAGCGCAGCCATCAGCTTTCAGCGATCAGCCGTCAGCAAAAGCAAGAAAACAGTTTTCAGTTATCAGTTCAGGCGGCGGCGCTGTTTCGCTACACGACACGCCGCCGCACACAATTTACCCCTATCCCCCCAGCCCCCTTTCCCCGCTACGCAGAGAAAGGGGGAGAAGGGTCAACACGTTGACTTTGTAGGGGCAGGGCTTGCCCTGCCCTGGGCGACGCAAGCATCGCCCCTACATTTCCAAATGCTGCTCGGACTGACCAGTAAGGGGTGAGGTCGCTCTTGCTGGGCAGGGCTTGCCCTGCCCCTACTAATTCGGCCTGGGTATGTTTAGAAACGTTTGCGCTTTTCCTGGAACGCGCCTTGCACCAGTTCGGATGAGAAGTACTGATCGCTCACGACGTTTTCAGTCGCATAACGATACAGCGCCGCCACATAGATACCGTTCAGCGCCGACCCGACCAGGCTGATCCCGACGACTAGCAGCACGATGATCCCGACCGCCAACACGATCATCACAACCGATCCTGACGCCGCCGCCAGCGCGCCCAATGGCAGGCCAACAACAATCACCGCTGCCACAGTCAGCAGGCCAAAGATCAAGCCAATGCTGAAATTACCCACGACTTGCTCGCCCCAGGTGCGTTTGAGGAGCGAGCCGCTGCGTTTGATCGCCTCGACCGGGCCAACATTCTCGATCACCAGCACGGGGACTACCAGGAAAGTCGCCAGATTCCAGGCCATTTCGCCAAACCATGCGGCGACCATCGCCGCCAGCCCACCGCGCTCACGCAGCGCCCGCAGCAGCAGACCCACCGTCGCAGAGATCGCCGCGTAACCGAGAATCTGGGGCAAATGGTCCATCGCAATCTTAAAACCGTCTGACGCGCTCGGATCGCCGCCGCGCAGCCGGATCATCGCCGCGCCGACCAGCGCGACATTCGAGAAGATCACGACGGTGTACATGACCAGATAGAACATGAAGGCGATCACATATTCAAAAATCCCGGTATCACCGTCAGCCATCCGGCCAAACGATCCGGCCAGCGCCATCGGGATCGCAAAAACGATCATCACTGCCAGCGTCCCCAACATGGAAATAATCGGAAAAACAATCAGTTCCTTATCAGCACGCAGCACCGCATAACTGGCTTTCACCAGTTCCCAGCTCCTTGAAATTCGCTCAAACATCACTTATCTCCTGTCCAAGAGGTGCACTATACTACTATTATCGTCACAAACCATTTTCACTGCATCCTAAAAATTGAGGGTTGGCCCATGTTTTTGGATCAAATGTTGGAAAGCATCCAGCGGCACCGGCTGATTCTGCCGGGCGAAACGGTGATCGCGGCGGTATCGGGCGGGGTCGATTCGCTGGCGCTGCTGCATGGGCTGATCCGTCTGCGCGAACGGCTGGAGTTTAACCTCTATGCGGCGACGCTGGATCACGGCCTGCGCGGGGACGAGAGCGCCGCCGATGCCGCCTATGTGCAGCAGATCGGCGCGGCGTGGGACATTCCCGTAATCGCGGGGCGGGCAGATGTGCTGGCGCTCGAACAACAAGGCCGTCTGAACCGCGAAGAAGCCGCCCGCCGGGCGCGTTACACATTTTTGGTGCAGACCGCGCAGCAGGTCGGGGCCGCGAAGATCGCGGTTGCCCACCACCAGGATGATCAGGCGGAGACCGTCTTGATGCACCTGATCCGGGGCAGCGGATCAGCCGGGCTGGGCGGGATGCCCCTATCGCTGCGTTTGAATGAGAGTTTTTGTCTGCCGCGCGCCACCGAAAACCCTGGCGAATGGCCTGTCTTGATCCGCCCGCTGTTGGAGGTGTCCCGCGCCGAGATCGAAGCGTATGCCGCCGCGCAGGGAATCACGCCGCGCCACGATCCGAGCAACCAGGACATCGCCTATTTACGAAATTACGTGCGCCATCAGGTGATCCCCCTGCTGCGTGAGCGGAATCCCCAGGTCAGCGCGGGACTGGCGCGGCTGGCGGAACTGCTGCGCGACGATGCCGACTTGATCCGTCGTGTCACAGAAAATGCGCTGGCGCGCGTGTTGATCGCGGAGCATCCCGGCGTGTTGATCCTGGATGCGAAGGGTTGGCAGCCGTTGTCGCTGGCCGAGCAGCGGCATGTCATTCGCGCAGCAGCGGATCGCGTGCTGCCGGAAAATCACGAGACGATCACTTTGGCGCATGTCGAGGGAGTTTTAGCGGCATGGGAAGAGGGCGCAATGGTAAAGCCCATCGGGGCCGGGCTGCGCGCCGGGATCATGGGCGGCAGGTTGGTGATCGCTGACAAACGGGCCGATATTGAACATGCGCTCTGGGGCGATCTGTCTCCTTCCCTGCCACGCGGCACGATCAGCCCCACCTGGATCGCCGGGGAGCGCGTAAGCTGGACTTTCGGCGCGTGGACCTTCAGCGCCGGGCCGATCACCCCACAGGATGATCTCGCCGCGCTGCACACTGACCCATTGGTGACGGCGCTGCATGTCCCGGCAGGGGCGAGGCTGAATCTGCGCACCCGCCAACCCGGTGATCGTTTTCGTCCACGCGGGATGGGCGGGCAGACTCAAAAACTATCCGATACGCTG
>JACRBK010000646.1 GCA_016234525.1 Chloroflexota bacterium | reverse complement strand
TGATCCGTCTGATCTGGCGTAGGGTATTGTGAGTATATTTCGCCCGTTTTTCAGGATCATCCACGCGGTTTAACAAGTGCTGCAAGGTCTGAATAATGGTGAGCGGAGTGCGGAACTCGTGCGAAGCATTGGTGACAAAATCGGACAGGATTTGCATCCGTTCCTTTTCCATTTCAAACGTTCTGACCTGCTGTTCCATCTGCCTTGTCGTGGTGATATCGCGGCTGATGCTGCCCAAGATGAGGCCGTGCGGCGTATCGATGGGGAAGACCACCGACTGCATAACGCGCGCGCTGCCGTCACGATGGCGCATTTTTTGTTCGACCAACTGCCCTAACCAGGGAGATTTTCCACCCCGCAGCGTTTCCAGGATCATGTCTTGGGAAAATTCTGTCTCGCGCTGACGTTCTTCAGGATCGTCAATGGTTGACGCCTGTTCCTGAACAACCCAGATATACTCGCCCAACACATCGTCGGCAGAAAATCCGATCATGACCGTTTGAGCATAGTTCCATTCAACGATACGGCCTTCGGAATTGATCAACACGATTCCATCAATCGACTGCTCGACAAAAGCCCGAAACTTCTGTTCATTTTCCTGCAATTGCAAACGCGCCAAACGTTGGCTGGTGATATCGCGGCTGATGCCGACCATACCCCAGGGCAGGTCGCGGTTGTCCGTCACCAATGAAACAAACGTATCGGACCAGAAGCGTGTGCCGTCTTTGCGCACTTGTTCGGTCTGGCCCTGCCAGGCCCCATATTTGATAATATGACGGAGAATTTCATGCTCGGCCTCGACCTGGTCAGGTGGTGCCAAAAAAGTGATATGCCGCCCTATCGCCTCAGAGGCCGGATAGCCGTAGGTTTTTTCGGCCCCATTGCCCCAATAACTGATTATGCCAGCGAGATCGGTAGCAATGACGGATTCTTTGACACTGTTCAACAGTTGAGCCAGAAAACGGAGCCGGTCTTCGGCTTGTTTATAACGGCTGATATCATTGAGGATGCCGAGCTGTCCGGCGATTTTGCCTGACGGATCATGTAAGGCGATCATGCGAGCCTGAATCCAGATCGAGGAGCCGTCCAACTTGCGCATCTGGAACTCGACCTCAAAGGGGCGTTTTTCACTTTGAGAGGTGTCCCATGCCTGGTACAGCATGGCTTGAACTGCTTCTGGCTGCGCCTTGCCCCACTGCGCCCCGGCGATGTCGGAGAAGGAGGTTCCGCTGATCTCGCTCCACTGTTGGTTCACAAAAGAATAATGCCCCTGCGCATCCGTCTCGAAAATCCCGACGGGGGCCAGATCGATCAGCGTGCGCAAACGGTTTTCACTCTGTTGAAGGGCTTGCAGCAGCCGGTGGTTTCTCAGAGCAACGGCAGCCAGTTCGGCAAGAGCCCCTACCAGCCGGACATCATTCTCGCTGAATCCGCCCCTTTTGTTGCTTAACCCGATCAGGCCGACGACGTTATCTTCGGGCAGCAGCGGCGCCAACAAGACATTTTCCAGGCTGGGTTGACCGCTGGGCAGGTGGCGGGTCCATTCACTTTCGGCAAAGTGATTATCATACAGCACGTGTTTACTGTTATAGATATGATCGCGCAGACCACTGATCCAGATGGGCAGGGTGGGATCGACCCGGTCAGGCAGTTCGCCGCCATCCACCAGCAGCAGGTCAGGAGCATTCCCGGCGTCATTCATCACCAGGACGAAACCGGCGGCGGCGCCGGTAAGTCGTTTCGCCGAGGTGAAGATCGAACGCACAATGTCTTCAAATTCACGATATTGTAGAATGGCGTGTGCCGCCGCGAGCAGACTTTCATTTTCCTGACCGCGCTGACGTTCTTGTTCGGCGGCATTTGTCTCACAGAGTTGATCGAACAGCCGGATGAGGGCATCATACGCGGGGCCATCGCGGGCGCAGGTGCGGATCAATTGTTTTTGTTCTTCGGTCAGCTTGAGCATCGTTGCTCTAGTACCAGTAATAAACTTTAAATTATTCTCGCCATTCGACCCTAAATTCTCACATAGGATCGTGTTTGGAATACAACATGCTTAAAATGAATTATAGCATAGGCAAACCCGGTCTTATAGGCTTTATGATCCCACTTTTTAGACGTTTATCAGGAGTATGCTATGTTTGGTTTTAATTCCTCTAGCAGTATAGTTGCCGCTATTTTTTCTGATGAGTCTGCCGCCGTGCACGCCGCTGCTGCGCTGGGGAACGTTGGCTTGCGCTCATACCGTCATGTGCTGTTGATCCCCATTCAGGAAGGCGGGGATTCGCTGGCCGTGTGGTCAGCGCGGCTGGTCGAACTCGGCGCGCGCGTGCTGGTCGAAAACCCGGCAGAAGAAAAATCAATCGTCGCGTTTATCGAGTGTCAGGCTCCCACGCTGGCAGCGGTGCGCGCCCTCCAAAAGGAACTTAAACTCTATTTTGACACGCCCTATTATATGAATGTGCGTGCCCCCTGGGAACCGCCCGCTGATGCTGCCGATGCTGAACGCAGCGCGCGTATCCAGATCACGAATCACATCTTTCAAGAGGCCACACGCCTGACCATGCAGCATCCCCAACTGCGCGCCAGAATGTCCAAAATGCTCTTTAACCCGGCGTCAATGTTCCGAATAATGAGGGATCGTCGGGCCATGCAAGGACCCTTTCGTGAAATGGATTTACTGTCTGCCCAGATTCGCCAGGAGATCATCCAGCGCTTAGCCGCCGAACAGCAGGTGCAGTTAGACGAAGAGTTGCTCAACCTGTTAGGGAGCGGGCGCGGTGTGTTTTTGGGGACTGATCCCAGCGGCGCGAGCACGGGCGGCCCGCTAGATTTCAGCAGCATAGGTGGGTTTGATTTCAGCATCTTAGCCGGGATCATGCCGCTGGCCGCCAACTATCAGCCGTCGCCGTTGTGGGCGCACTGCGCCAGTGTCGAAGTATCCCGGCAGCAGTTGATCCTCGATATGGTGTCCTTTGCGTCTATCGCTTCTGGTTTGCCCGCCCTGCTTGATTATCTGCTGGCGAAGGGCTGTACTGATCTGAATTTCCGCCTGGAAGATGATGACGACGAGCGGGTAGACTGAGCCAGGAAAAGGATCAGGAGAGGCGCGATCCAATGATCATCAACAACATGATCCATATCCCGCACATCGTACCGTAGACGACGATCTCCGTGATCAGCCCCATCACCAGGGCAAAGATTCCCTGCCATAAAGTGAGCCGGTACAAGCGGCGAATGTGCCAGACGATGGCGGTGCCGTAGCCGATGGCGGCGGCCAGCCCAACGACATAACCCAGATACCATAAGACGTCTAAGAAGACGGGATTGTCAGGACAAGGGCGCGAATAAGCTGCGTACAGTCTCCAATAACCATCGTAG
>JACRBK010000650.1 GCA_016234525.1 Chloroflexota bacterium | reverse complement strand
GGGACGGACCAGACCATGATCCCCTGGTTCAAGCTGATAGAGACTAACCGCTGACCATCAGGCGAAAATGCCAGAAACACCACCGAATTGTTGTGGGCTGGAATAACGGTCATGGTGTTCCCTTCGGGAATCTGCCACAGCTTAATTTCACCATTCTCTGCTCCGACCGCAAACAGCGAATGATCGGGAGACTGCGCCATCGTTTGAACCGGGCTGTCATGACCGGCAAAATGTGCTTGTTCTTCTAAAGTCAACGATGGTCCTACCTTGAGCGCCCAAACACGAATGAAGCCCTCGTTGGTTACTGTGAGAATGGTCTGATCCTCTGGTCCCCAAAATACGCGCCGCCCATCGACGTTGCTTTGGGAAGCTAGTGATTCACCGTTTGCCAGGTTCCAGACTACCAGTGTGCTGTCCGCCCCAATACTCGCCAGACGAGTATTGTTGGCTGAAAAGGCGATGTCATTGACGGTGCTCTGGTGCCAGCGCATTACCCCGGTGAGCCGCACCAGCGGACGAGACTGACTGATCGGCTCGGCAGGGCGCTGCCATGCTATCGCCGGAAAAGTTACGGTCCCTTGAGGTTTAGGGATTTTCGGTTCGTTATCTGATGAACAACCAGACAACAACAGCCCGAAAATCACGATGGCGCATAAAATGCCTGCTTTGTGCATCCTCATGTATAATTACTCCCAAACTACCTTCAATCAGGTGCGCAATGTTATTGTACACGCTGACTGGATAACGCGGCTAGAGCGGAGTAAACCATGACCGATGCAGAACTGGCTATTTTGAGCATTGTGGCCGAAGGGCCAATTTATGGCTATGACATTCAAACGCTGGTGGTTCAGCGTGGGCTGCGAGCCTGGACCAATATCGGTATTTCCTCCATGTATTATGTGCTGGAAAAATTGGAACGCCAGGGGCTAGTCGAAGGTAAAGGTCAGGAGGCCGAAGGCTCAGCGCGCCGCCAATATCGTGTGACGTCAGCGGGGTTTGGCGTGCTGCAAACCGCCGTTGCCGATCTGATCAGCACCCCGCGTGAATATGCCAACGGGTTCGAACTGGGTCTGGTCAATATGCACGTTTTGAGGTCCTCACAGATCCGTACTGCCTTTATCGCCTACCGGCAAGAACTTGTGTCGCGGTTAGCCCAGGCCCGCGAACGCTGGCGGAAGCTCAAAGAAGATAAGGCTCCCTTTAGCGTTGATGCGATGATGAGTCACCATATTGCTATGCTCGAAGCTGAACTGGATTGGATCAAGGTTTTTATTGAACAGTGGGAAGCGCAGGCCCCGCCCGATGAACCAGCGGCGTATTCTGAGCCAGTAGACATCCCGCGTATGAAACAGGTAGTTCTGCCACACGATCCCGACTCGCCGCACCGCGTTCCCACCCGCCCGCTGCCCCAACCATCATCCTATCCGCCTGCTCCACCCGCACCTGCATCATCGAAACAAACGTCGTTCAGCACAAAGACGCCTCCTCGCTTAGCCGATTCGCTTAATCCACCCGCATCTGAAGATGTCACACAGCCATTAGAAAGCGCAGATGAAATTGACCCGCCGGACAAGGGTGGGGAGTAAAACCAAAGTCTATAAAAATTAATGAACTGTAAAGATGACTTTTGTGATAAACTACAAATCAACGATGCTGTTGTTTTGTCCCAGGGAGCCTGATTTAATGACCCATCGCATCCTGTATATAGAAGATAATATTGATAACTTGGTTTTGGTACGGCGTATCCTGAACGCAGCGGGGTTTGATTTGTTAGAAGCCACATCGGCCAAAGAGGGTATTGCATTAGCCGAGCAGCATCTCCCTGAACTGATTTTGATGGACATCAATATGCCCGAAATGGATGGTTTGACCGCCACCCGCTATTTGCGCAAGATGGCGACTCTTCAAAATATCCCGATTATTGCGCTAACAGCCAATTTGATGCCTCAAGTGTTAGATGATATGCTGGCAGCGGGGTGTGATGGTTATATCAGCAAGCCTGTTCATGTAGACACCTTGCCTGAACAGGTGCTTAATTTTCTCAAAAATGGTAGGAAACGCCCTGTTAATTAAGGCAAGGAGCCGCATATGCCAGATCATCAGGGAGAACAACATACCCCAGTTTCGATAACGACATTACAGGACCTGACCGCGCGTTTAAGCCAGGCTTCAGATGCTTCATTGGACCGGGAACTGCTGCAACAGGTGCTCAGCGCTTTGAACGAAGTTTTGGAATCTACCCAGCAGCGTATGGCCTATGAAGAAAGCTTGAACAAGATCACATCCGCGCTTCAGCAGCAAGCCGATCTTGGGACTATTCTCCAACAAACGTTGGTTGAACTGGGACAGGTTCTTGGCGCAAGCCAGTCTCGTTTGCGTCTTCAGATCACACCGCCGGAGTCAACAGATTCTCCGGCGCGCAGGTAAACTCTATGGCTAACTGGCTGCGTTCCCTTGTTTCTAACCGGGTTAAACAGACTCCCGCTTTAGTCGTATCGCAAGATAATGCTTTGCAGTATTTGATCGCTCTGGGTGAAGCCATATCTTCTGGTGTATTTGCGCGCCTGGAAACCAACCGCTTTTTGGATCAAATTCTGCCCGTGATCGCCCGACCTTTTTCAAGCGTATATCACGCCCAGGTTTTTCTTATCACTCCTGATGGGCAAAAAGCTGTTCTGCGAGCTGGCACGCCGCCGCTGGCGGGTACCCTGTTAGCACAAGATCATGCGCTGGATGTGGGCGGGTTGAGCGCTGTTGGACGCTGTACTCTCACCGGGCAGCATGTCTTGATTGCCGACTACACCCACGAAGCCAATTACCAGCCTCATCCATCGCTGGCTGAAACACGCTCCCAACTAGTCATGCCACTGCGGGCCGATCAGGTGGTCATCGGGGCATTGGACTTGCATAACAAACAGCCCAATGGGTTCAGCGAAAGTGACATCATTCTGCTG
>JACRBK010000638.1 GCA_016234525.1 Chloroflexota bacterium | reverse complement strand
GGCGGCTGAGGGAGAAAGCCCCGAAGACCTGAAAGATTCCAGCAGTTATCTGGATGCCGCTGGCAACGTGATCCGGCGCGATCCGGTGGGGTATGTGCAGCGCCGCGTGAAAGAACTGGTGCAGGCGTGTATCCAGCCGCACGGCACGGTGATCCTGGGTGGCGAGAGTCTGAAAGACTTGACACGCCGCTGGATCACGGACGATCATTCGCCGCGCGGTCTGTGGAATCTGATGCAGAGTGATCATTTTTGGCCCAAGCTGGCGCTGTATGTCTTTCATTTTGGCGGGCTGATCTTAGGGGCGCTAGGCGCATGGCGGCTGCGGCGTGCGTGGCCGATCACGCTGCCGCTGATCGGGCTGATCGGCTATATGCTGCTGATGCACCTGATTATGCTGGCCCTGCCGCGTTATATTTTCCCGCTCTACCCGGTGATGTGGGTCCTCGCGGCAGGCGTGTGGATTCCGCGCCGGGCACAGTGAGGGAAAAGATCAGAACGCTGATGGATGAGTGCTGAAACCAGAGAAGAGAACGACATGCGAATTTCTGAATTACTTAAAAAATTTGAGTTTCACGATGCATCCATCGATACTATCGTCTATTCACAGAACGAAAGAACGCTCACATTTGAAGTGGATTTGGGTGAACTGGAAGAGGATCAAACAGGCTGCCTGGTCTTTCACGGCATTGAATATCTAGCATCAACTCTTCCCCTAGAAACTATCCAGTGGAATCAGGGTCTGTATGCTGATATTGTAGCAATGAAACCTTATCCCAAATTGGATAATGAAAGCTCAGCAGGTGTTTGTGCATCGCTAGAAATGAGACATTACACCACCCTTTATCATAGCGCATTAGTTATTGAGTTCTCCGCCGCTTGTGCTGAATGGAAACCCAGCAAAAATCACTAACTGCAAAAAGCAACTCTACTATTGCGCAGACTTGATGAAGCAAAAACAGGGCGCGGCAAGCAGCGCCCCTACACAAAAATGTGTCCTCCCCTTTCTCTGCGTAGTGAGTGGGGCCAGAGGGCTGGGGTAAATCCAAGATGCAGCCGCGCCCCTGTGCAAATCACGGTCGGCTGCGGCCCCCTCTCCATCAGTGCAGCGCAATGGAGAGGGGGTAGGGGGTGAGGCTGCTTTTGCTGAAAGCTGACCGCTGACGCCTGTCCGCCGTTTGCCCGGCGAAATTTCTGCTTTTGCGCCCACCGTGCTAGAATGGGAAACGAGTACCGTTAGACAAGGAATTTGAATGGCAGAAGGTGGCGGATTTTGTGAAATACATGGTCCATTTGACCCGCCGCACCGGACCTGTCCCTACTGCGCGTTAGAACAGGAACGGCGGCGCGCCTATGGGCCGCCGGTAGAGGGCAGACCAGAGGGTAAACCCGCGCCCAACCGTGTTTCCCCGCCGTCGGGGTTTGTGCGCCAGACGGTCGAGCCGGAGATTCGTGTTAAGCCGGAAGTGACCGAGATCGCGCCGCGCCCGGATGCGAACCCGCCGGTTCAACCTGAAGCGCTGTCAGCAGAAGAACTCGCGACGCTGCCGCTGGGGTGGTTGGTGGTCAAAGAGCCGCTCGGACGGCGTGGAGAAGTGTTGACAGTGCGGCCCGGTCAGACTATTGGGCGCGATGGCGATGTGCGCTGGAATGATCCGCGCATGTCACGCCAGCACGCCCGCCTGACGCTCGAACCGTCTGCCGAAGCGCCGGACGAGCCGCCGGTGTTCCACTTGTGGCCGTTTGGCCCTACCAACCCGGTGTTTGTTAACGGGCAAGAGATTCGCGGCGCAACCCCACTTTCTGAAAATGACGAAGTCCGGCTGGGGGATACGCTGTTTGTGTTTAAGGTGTTAATGGACTGAAGGTAGTCGAACCATGAGCCAGCCCTCCACCACCGCGCTGCATGTGCATATCGCTATGGCGACCGACATCGGGCGCAGACGCAAACAGAATCAAGACGCTATCGGCCAGCTTACCCCGGCAGAACCGGAGATACTGGCGCGACAGGGCCAAATTTTTGTGCTGGCCGATGGGGTAGGCGGCCTGGAGCGCGGTGATCTCGCCAGCCAGTATGCGGTCAGCACCATCATTCAGAGTTATTATGAGCAGGAAGACGGCGAACCCCCGGATCGATTGGCGCGCGCGATTGCCGAAGCCAACACCGTGATCCATGCCGAAGGGCAGGGCGATTCCCCGGCGATCATGGCGGCGACGGTAGTCGCGGCGGTGATTCGCGGGGCCGAACTGGTGATCGGCAGTGTGGGCGACAGCCCGGCGTATCTGATCCGCGATACCCAGCCGCGCCAACTGACGCTCGATCACACCGTGGAAGCGATGCAGGACGAGGCCGGTGAAGCGCTGCCCGAAGGTGTCTCTGAAGACGCCACCGGGGCGCAGCTCGTGCGGGCGCTTGGCAGCCAGCCCTCGGTGAAGGTGGATATTATCACCGGGCGCGTGCGAGCGGGTGATTATGTGGTGTTATGCAGCGATGGCCTGACGCGCTATCTTTCGCCGCAAGAAATCGAACAGACTGTCAGCACGCAGCCCGTCGAAAGCGCGGCTCAAGCCCTGGTAGAGATGGCGAATGAGCGCGGCGGGGCCGATAACGTGTCGGTGATCGTGCTGCACCTGGATGAAGCTGATCTGGCGCGTTTGCTCGAAGTTCCCGACCCGATGGAAACCTGGGGCCACCCGCGCCGCATGGCCGAACGTACCCGCCTGCGCCAGCCCACCGTGCGTGTACCAGTTCCCGAAGCTCCGGTGGAGGCCGCGCCGCGTGCTGAAAATCCGGTAGAGATGGCGATCCGGTTTTTACGCGGCAATCTGGTGGTGGCCGGAGTCAGCATGTCCATCGCATTGGTCGCATTCGTGGTGATCATGTTGGTGATCGCTGGCGCGGGTGACGAATCACAGAATGGTCCCACACCGATCCCGCCGCCGTTGCGCACCGCTACACTTGAAGCGGTGTTGGCCGTCACCGCCCAAGCCGCTGCCGCTGCGACCAATGATGTCATTCTTGAAAATACCGCCGCCGCTGCTGCTCGACGCACCCTCACACCGCCCACGGCTGTCCCGACCAGCGGCCCCCAGATGATGGACGGTACATGGTTCCGCGTGTTGGAAGGTGATCCGATTCCGGCCTACCAGAGTCCGAGCATGGACGCTGACGGGGCAACGGCCCTCGAACCGGGCGAAAATTACCGGATCACGCTGGTATCCCATGGCCCCAAAAACGGCCCCTGGTATGAATTGGTAGATCGTTATGGCGAGGAAGTGCGCTGGGTCAATGCGCCGAGTCTGCACGCCCGTATTGAGGCGATTGACGCTTCGGGCAGCGCGCTGCCGCCCGATCAACAGCCCATCGATCTGCCCCCGCCCGGCGTGGTCTACACACCCACCCCCTCGCGCACACCGCCGCCGCCCGTCACACTGCCCGGCACGCCCGGCACGATGGTCACGGCGACACCACAGCCGAGCGCGACTTCGCGCCCATCCATTCCTTACGGCGTCGAAGGGTGGGAGGCTGATCAGACAGTGGTGATGCTCACCGATCTCGATCTGTGCCATATTCCTGACGTGACCGCGTGTGATGTCGGGACCGCCCGCGCTGGCGAAACCGGCACGATTGCCGATGGGCCGGTTCCGGCGGGTGAACATTGGTGGTGGCAGATTGAGTTTGAAGATGGGCGCACCGGGTGGATCGCGCAAGTGCTGCTCGCTGCGCCGTAAAAAAAAGAACTACCGGGTGAGGATCCCGGTAGTTCCAGAAAACCCAGTCGATTATTGCGAATCGGTGGGGCGGATGATGTTTTTGGCCTGTTGTATGACCGCGTCAGGTATTACAACGCCAATCAGTTGCGCAGTCTGCAAATTGATTCCCAGGAAGACGTCGGGAGTTTCAACCGGAAGATCGGCGGGACGGCTTCCTTTTAAAATCTGGTCAGCGATCCGCGCTAACTGCTGACCCATTTCAGGGTAACCGGGGCCATAACCTAACATGATGCCATTGTTAAGCATGACACCTATATCCGAGCAAGCCGACGGGAGCTGACGTGCCTTCGCTGCCTCAGCAATGAAGGCCGACCTGGACGACAGGCTGCTCGACCGCAGAATAAATACGGCATCAACATTTTCAGGAATAGTCTGGGTGATCGCGTCGAGTTCTTCTGCCGTGGAGCCTTCGGAAACGACGAGTTTTACTCCTATGGCTTCGGCGGCAGTGGTCAAAATCGCGAGCGACTGCACGGAAGCGTTGTCCTCAGGATTATGAGGTACATAGATCTGTTTGATGTCTGGTACGGTCGTGAGCAGCCACTCCAGAGATTTCGCCATTGTGTCGATAGACTGAACGCCGGTCAGATTTCCCCCAGGGTTACGGAAACTTTCCACAAGCCCTGAGGCTACCGGATCAAGAACAAGTCCAAAAAGAATAGGTACATCCGTATCGGCGAACACTTCTTTGGCTGTTTGTGCTGCTGGTGTGCCGAGCGTTAGAAGTAAATCCAGTTGTTGGGCTTTCAGTTTTTCGGCTTCGGGTTTCAGCCCTTCAATCGAGCCTGTAAAGTCACTAAAAACATAGGTCAAGTTTTCGCCTTCGCGGTAACCTGACTCAGTGATGTGGGCTTTAAAGCCGTCGACCAGCGGCTGCATCGTCGGAGACTGGGCGAGAATTCCGATTCTGTAGGTTTTGTTCCCGTCAGATTTATCGTCTTTGTCACCTCCACAGGCGCTTAACAACAGTGCCGCAAGCATCATGATAACAAAGATTATATACAGTGTCTTTCTGTGCATTTTATCTCTCTTGATATCCGATTATTGGAGAATTAATTGTTTTGGGTTTACCTTGTGGCTGCTCTCTCGAATAAAAAAGAATTCACCCTACAAAAACTATCGCATAGCCCTAAGCAAAAGTCAATACAAAATTAAAGCAAAATTAAAATGTTTTAACAAACATATACTAACGCAGCTCAGGGAAAGGGAACAGTACAGCAATTCGTTTTAAATTCCAGTTCCGTCTATAGCCCACCGATCCAGACTGATCACCCCTCTTGGGCTTTATTCCGCGAATATTCTTAAAATCTGTCTAAAGTATTCGCGCCCGACCAGGAGGTGTCCCCATGTTTGAACCCCACAAGTTAGCCCAACTGCGCGCTGATCACGACCAATGGCAGCAAAATACACTCGATTCGGCGGCGCGACGCCTGCCCGAACGCCAGCCGGAATTTACCACAATCAGCGGCAGGCCGGTGCAGCGCGTTTATACCCCGCTCGATGTGGCGGAGCTGGATCACCAGCACGATCTGGGGCTGCCCGGCGAATACCCCTTCACACGCGGAGTCCATGCCACCGGCTACCGGGGCAAACTGTGGACGATGCGTATGTTCGCCGGGTTTGGGACCGCCGAAGAAACCAACGCCCGTTATAAATATCTGTTGGGGCAGGGCAATATGGGGCTGTCGGTGGCTTTCGATCTGGCGACGCTGATGGGTTACGACACCGACGCACCCGAAGCGCTGGGCGAGTTTGGCAAATGCGGCGTGGCGATCTCCAGCCTGCGCGATATGGAATTGTTATTTGACGGCATCCCATTAGGCGACGTGAGTACGTCCATGACGATCAACAGCCCGGCGGCGATGTTGTGGGCGTTTTATATTGCGGCAGCCGAAAAACAGGGTGTTCCGGCGGCGAAGCTGCGCGGCACGATCCAGAACGATATTTTGAAAGAGTATCAGGCGCAGAAAGAATATATTTTCCCGCCGGAGCCATCGATGCGGCTGGTGGTGGACACTATCGAATATGGCACACGTTATCTGCCGGAATGGAACACGATCAGCATCAGCGGTTATCACATCCGCGAGGCAGGATCGACGGCGGCGCAAGAATTAGCATTCACGCTGGCGAACGGGCTGGAATATGTGCGCTGGTCGCTGCGGCGCGGGCTGGCGATTGATGATTTCGCGCCCCGGCTGAGCTTTTTCTTCAATGTGCATAATGACTTTTTCGAGGAGATCGCCAAACTGCGCGCGGCGCGGCGAATCTGGGCGCGGGAGATGCGTGAAACGTTTGGGGCGAAGAATCCCCGCAGTTGGCTGATGCGTTTCCACACTCAGACGGCGGGAGTCAGCCTGACGGCGCAGCAGCCCGAAGTGAATCTTGTACGGGTGGCGATCCAGGCGCTCGCGGCGGTGTTGGGCGGCGCTCAGTCGCTGCATACGAACAGCATGGATGAGGCGTTAGCGCTGCCGTCTGAACATGCTGTGACGCTGGCCCTACGCACGCAGCAGGTGATCGCGCATGAATCCGGCGTGGCGAATACGCTGGACCCGCTCGGCGGCAGTTTTTTTGTCGAGAAACTCACCAACGATCTCGAAGCCGAAACTTATGAGTATTTCCGCCGTATCGAGGATTTCGGCGGCGTGCTGGCCTGTATCGAAAACGGCTTTTTCCAGCAGGAGATCGCGGACTCGTCGTTCCGCTTTCAGCAAGAGGTCGATTCCGGGCAGCGCGCGATCATCGGCGTGAATGCCTACCAGACTGATGAGCCGGTCCAGATTCCGATTTTGGCGATGGACCCGCAGGGTTACGAGCGGCAGGTATCGCGGCTGCGCGATCTGCGCCGGACGCGCGATGCCGATGCTGTCAACCGCGCGCTGGATGGTCTGCGGGTGGCGGCGCGCGGCACCGAGAATATGATGCCGCATATCCTCAATGCGGCGCGGGCTTATGCGACCTTGCAGGAGATCAGCGACGTGCTGCGCCAGGAATTCGGCCTGTACCAGGAGCGCCAGGTGATTTGATGCTCGCGGAGCATTGGTAGGGGCGAGGCTTGCCCTGCCCCTACGAGAATCCAGAACGCTGCCCCTGATTTATTCACCCGCTGGACAAAAAGGTAAAAAATATTTAAACTAAAACTTACGCGCGGTGAACAACGCGGGGTTAGTGTTCTCGTTCGCCTGTGTTTTCAGTGAAAGGATTTTATGAAGATGCGTAGATTATGGGTGGTTTTGCTGGTGATTTTGCTGGCGGCAGGGTTGATCCCGGCGGCGTTGGCGCAGGATGAACCCACGTTCGCCCTGACGATCATGCATACCAACGATACCCACGCCGAACATATGCCCGGCAGTAACGGCAATGGCGGTGTGGCCCGGCAGTTGAGCGT
>JACRBK010000632.1 GCA_016234525.1 Chloroflexota bacterium | reverse complement strand
TTCGGCGGTAACTATAATGTGGTGCATCATACCACCTTTATCAATGAATTGATCAAGAATGGCCGCCTGAAGTTCACGACCCCGATCAAACATGATGTAACTTTCCACGATCCGTGTTACCTGGGTCGTCATAATGGCGAATATGATTCCCCCCGCGATGTGTTAGGTGCTTCTGGCGCAGCGATTACTGAAATGCCGCGGTCACGCAAAAACTCACTTTGTTGTGGGGCGGGCGGTGGGCAGTTTTGGAAAGAAGAAGAACACGGCACCGGGCGGGTAAACTTAACCCGTTATATTGAAGCCAAGTCAACCGGGACGGCAACCCTGGCCGTAGGCTGCCCATTCTGTATACGGATGTTCACGGATGCCAGTCAGGACGAATTAGGTCTGGGTGGCCCGGTGGTCAAAGATATTGTCGAAATTGCTGCCGAGAGTATGGGACTAAATAGCTGAGATGATACATTATCGTAATTATGTTGCAGCGGTTTTGTCGCTTTTGTTGCTTTTGTTACCGATTTTGAGTGGGTGCAATTTCAGCCCGGACGACGATCAAGAATCGCAAAGGCCAACATTAGGCTCTCCGATAGCGTGGGCAACGGCGCGCGTCGTCACAGCGACTTTGTCGCAGCCCATGCCAACAGCGGAACCGCCGACTGCAACATATACGATACCGCCCTCTTCCCCTACCCTGACCCCGGTGTTACCCTCTGTGACTATCCCAGTGCAGGCGATAATTGAGCCAACTATCGTTTTACCACAGAGCACGTTTACTGTTGTAGCTGGTGTAACGGCTGCGCCGACGACAGCCGCCCCGCCGCCCTCCTTTACGCCCATGGACTTTGTGCCGACGGTGGCGCCGACCATCACTAGTATCGCTACCGTGACCCTTGCGCCGACCATCACCAGTATCGCTACCGTGACCCCTCTGCCGACTTCGACGGCTGGCCCGGCGGTGACATTTGGGCCGCCTGCAACCTTTACACCGGTACTTTTTCCTTCCTATACCCCAACCTCTGGCCCCAGCGCTTATATATGTCCGACGTGCGATCAACTGCGCCTGCGGGATATCCCTGGCACAGCGGGCAATATCACCGCCACATTAGGGGCTAATCTACCCCTGATGATTATCGGGCGTACCGAAGATAGTGTATGGTTGCAGGTGGTGTTGGAAGATGGTCGTAACGGCTGGGTCGCAGCGCAGTACCTTACCGTAAACATTGACCTGAGTGTCGTGAGTGTGACAGGAACGGCAGAAGATACCACCGGGCCTGCGAATATTGATGTGGTGTCAGGCGTATCGTCGAACGCTCGAACCATCTTCTTAGATGGGCGGGCCAAAGGTAATCTTGCTCATGTGTTTACCCGTGTCGGTGATAGTATTTCGGCATCCCCCAATTTCCTTTTCCCCATCGGTTATGGGAATTACCAGTTGGGAAATTTCGGTTATCTAGGCGGCGCGATTTCATTTTTCTCTGGTCCCAATGGGCGCGGACAGAATCCCTTTGCCGCTAACTCTATCGCTGCCCGCAACGGCTGGAGTACTGAAAGTGTGCTGAATCCGGCGAACGCTGATCCCGGAGTGTGTAAGGCAGGTGAAACGCCGCTGGCCTGTGAATATCGTGTAAACCGGCCTGCGGTGGCGCTCATCATGTTAGGAACCAACGACGCGGGCGGGATGCCCTCAAATGTGTTTAGCGCCAACTTGCAGGCTATCGTCCAGACTTCAATCAATATGGGGGTTATCCCTGTGTTGAGTACCATTCCGCCTAAACATTACAACGCCGCGACGGATGGACGTGTAGCCGAATTCAACCAGTTGATTATTGCGACCGCAAGAGCCTATGATGTCCCGTTGTGGAATTACTGGTTAGCCATGAGCCAACTTCCCCAAGAGGGGCTGGCGGCAGATGGTGTGCATCCTTCTGTGCCGCCCGATGGTCTGAACGGCGTCTTCGATTCAACCCATCTGCAATATGGTTTTCCCATGCGTAACCTGACGGCCTTGCAGGTCCTCTACATTCTGTGGCAGCAGGTGCTTTACGATGGTGATCAGGCTCCCGCGGCAACCGTGCCACCTGTTACTGGCCCGGTTGAAGTGGTTGATCCCGCCTGTCAGGCTTTGCCAGCGCCTCGTTTGACCGTGGGCGGCCAGGGACGTGTTACGCCCGGTTTGCCTAACAAGGTTCGCAGCCAGCCCAGTACCAGTGCAGAACAAACTGGCAATATTCCTGGCGAAGGCGTTTTCCAGGTGCTTGCCGGGCCGCAGTGTGGTGATGGATTGTGGTGGTGGCAGGTCAACTATGACGGTTTGATTGGCTGGACGGCGAATGGTGACAGCGCTGAATATTGGGTAGAGCCGTATCCATAGCCCTGACATTGGCTTCAAACTTGATCAAAAAGGAGCGGTAGGATTTGACCACCACTCCTTTTTAATTGCTTGCACGCAATCAATTAATTGTTATTGCTTGACCAGCTCTTATTGCATCGCCCCGCGCCACACAGCATCGAGTGTCTGCATGGTCACAAGATTGCGTGTAGCGTAACCTGTCGAGAGATAGGGCGCTGTGAGCATACAGGCTGTGCCATAAGGGGGTTCACCCAGGTGAAAGCCATCTGCCTCAAGCCCCTGGTTAGGCAGTGATTCCAGCGCCAGCCACAGGTTAATCAAAGGAATATCGAAGTCCAGCGCGATCCGCAC
>JACRBK010000635.1 GCA_016234525.1 Chloroflexota bacterium | reverse complement strand
GAATCGCAGCGCACCACGCGCCGCACGCGCGGAATACCGAGTATCCGGTAGCGGCGATCCTCAACAAAAAGTGACCCGTGTGTACATACCGGGCAAATGGATAAAATAAATCCTTCGTGGTAGCGGGCGATATTGGCGGCTTGCACGACATAACTACTCGCATAGACCAACGCCGCTAGCGCTAATCCTGCCAGCACAAAATAGATGACGGATCGCCCGCTGGACTCAGTTTCCTGTGCCGTTTGGGCAGCATTAGAGGGGGTGGTTTCACTCACTGCGCCTGTCGGGATGCTGTTATCCGCTGCGGCCACCGCTAACAGCGTTACGGTTGGAGTCGGCGACAAGGTCACCGCAGGCGTTTCGGTAGGATTAGAGATCGCTGTTTCAGTCGCGGTGAGAGTCGGGATCGGTGATTCGATAGCGGTGGCCGTTGGGATCGGCGTTTCAGTTGGAAGTGTAGTCGCGCTGGCGACCAGCGTAGCCGAAGGAAGCGCTGTCCAGGTAACCAGCATGGGCGCGGCTTCAACCGTAAGCGGCACAGTCGTAAGTGATGGTTCCGGGCTGGCGGTTTCGCTCGGCGGAGGTGTGATAGTCGCAGCAGCCGTTTCGGTGAAAGTCGCCGTGTAAGTTGTGGTAAAGGTCGCGCTTGGCGAAGCGGTTGTGGTCAGAGTAGGGCTGGCGGTTTCTGTTGCGGTTGCGGTCAAAGTCGGTGTTTCAGATGGCGTAATCGAAGCGGTACGGGTAACCGTTGGCGTTGCGGTATCGGTAGGGGTGTATGATGGCGTAGGCGTCAATGTGGGTTCGGGCGTTGGTGTGCGTATGAGCGACGCTTCTTGAGTCATCGGTAACGATGGCCGTGTAGGGCTGCCAGTGGGTGTAATGGTCGGCCTGGCTGGGACGGGCGTAAAATCAGGTGTCAGTTCGGGAACATCAATCACGGGTAGGGAGTTAATAACTTCAACCCATGCCACCAGATCGTAACGTATCCAGCCGTATCCCTCACCGTATCGGACCAACACCCAGTCTAATGCTTGATCATGGGCGACGGGGTCCAGTACGTCTCCTGTGTGAACCACACCCAATGGGGGAAATCCTTGTCCTGGCCCAGAACGGATATACGCCCCTTCTATCCCGGCTTGTACCCAGTTGGCATTAGGCGTATAAGTCGGCCCGCCAGGGGTATTGTAGTACAACGGGCGCGGGATAGGAGTCATTTCTTCGATCACCGGTAAGGCGGCAGTATTGAGCCGCCAGCTTATGCCGTTGACCTGAATCCACCCTTGAGTATACAGATAACTGATCAGTACCCATTCGCCGGTGATGTCGCGGGCCAAAGGCTGTACCCACGATCCGACCGCGAGCGCCCCGACTAGGTTGTATTCAAGACCAGGGCCGCTGCGTACATTGACTCCGGCAGGTTCGCTCACCCAATTGATATTAGGAGTCGCGGTCACATCCCCCTGCGCCAGAATCATCCGGTTCAGATCGGGTCCGGTGATTAAGAGGACCGCAGTTATCAATAATAAACTTGCCCACATGCGGCGGTGATTCGGATGGAACATAAGCAGCCTATAACCCGCATAATCTAGTGACGCGCCTTATCCTACCACGTCCTGAATGCTCAAACCACTTAAGCCTCTTTATTCACAGAACAAAAGACGGGACAGCAGCGCTGCCGTCCCGTCTTTGAGGGGGCGGTCTAAACTATTCTGGACTCTACTGGGTCAACAAATAGGCCACCAGATTGTTAATATCGGTTTCGCTCAACTGATCCCCATAGTTGGGGGGCATAATGTTAGCAAATCCATCAACGGTAAATTCTCCTGGCTGAACAATCGACTGGTGCAGATATTCTGCTGCCGACAGCCCTTCCACCCGTTCAGCGGCGCGTTCACCCATCCCCACCAGCGCGGGGCCGGCGCCATCAGTTTCACCATGACACGCCGCACATTTGCTGACAAAAATTTCCTGACCAGCCGCCGCATCGCCTTCAGCGGCAGGGGTTTCGCTGTCAGCTTCTTCGGTTGGGGCCGCTTCAGTAGCTTCAGCGGTCGGTTCGGCGGTAGGTTCTTCTGTGGGTTCTTCAGTGGCCTCGGCCTCGGTGGGTTCGGCTGTCGGTTCGACTACAGTTTCGCCACTTGATTCCGCCACGATATATGCGACCAGGGCATTAAGCTTGGTGTCTCCCAGGCTGCTGTAATTGGGGGGCATGATATTCTGGAAACCTTCAACTACAAAAGCGCTGGGATTCACAATGGATTCGTGCAAATACTCTTCCGCCGACATCCCGTCGACGCGGGTCGCCGCGCGTTCTGCCATGCCGGTGAAAGCTGGGCCGACACCATCTTCGACCCCATGACACGATTGGCAGGGAACAAATTCTTGCTCGCCCATCGCTACCAGTTCTGCCGGGTCGATTTCTGCGCCCCCGTCACCTTCTGTTGCCGCGCCGCCTTGCAGACTGGTCACCAGGGTAGGCTCCTCACCCTTAGGCAGGGTAGGAATCGGGGTCAGGTCTTTTGCCAGGTCGCCGCCTTCACACGCACTGATCAAGATTCCCATCAGCAGCACAACGGCCAGTATCATCCAGGTTCGTTTGAACACAATTTCCTCCATTTGTTATCGTCATACCGACTATGATCACCAGGGCCGCTTTATTCGGTCAAGCTGTTGATGTAATTGATGATGTCCCAGGTTTCGCCCGGATTAACGTTTTCGGCCAGGCTGGGCATTCGCATCATGGCTCCGCCGGTTTGAGGGTTGGTCCCTGGAACACCGTTGGTGACGGTCACAAAGATATAACTGCCGGGCAGCCCGCGCCCCATCAGAGCCGGGACGCTGGCCGGGAAGCCCGATTCTGGATTGTAGAACTTGCTCAGCGGTCCTCGACCATCAGCCTGTTCGCCATGACAGATCGCGCAGTGCGTGTTGAATAAGGTTTTGCCCCGCTCAATCGAACTGTCGGTGGCTTCGAGCGGCAGAGAGGCCGGTTGTCCGGCGATCAGGCGCGGCCCCTGGACTGGAACAGCCTCTGCTGGTGCGGCGCGGCGTGGTCCTTCCTGGGCGCTCACGACGATTGATTCGTCCATCGTATTCACCCAGGGGACATCCACAATATCGTAGGAGAACAGCAGCGGAACCATCAGCGCGATCAATCCCGCTGTGCCTACGCCGCCCCAGAACAACAAGTGACGGATTCCCTGGGGTTTATAGTTCGCTGCGTCTTCGTATTTGACGACCTGCGCATGATGTTTTTCGAAAACCGCTTTAATTTTTTCGGCGACGCCTGCTGCCGCTTTCACTTCCACGCCAATATAACCGTCCGTGATACGCTCGTCATACATCTGGCGCGTCAGGATCGGGAAGCGGTTTTGCAGCAAGAAGCCGATAAACGCGACCACCATCATACTAAGCGCGATAAACTCGAAGAACATGATCGCGGTGGGGGGAACCGGCGTGAGTCCCTGTCCGCCTACCTCAATGGGATAGAGT
>JACRBK010000634.1 GCA_016234525.1 Chloroflexota bacterium | reverse complement strand
GCGGGGGGAGTCTCCGGCGGGATAGGATTGACCGCCCAATATCGCGCCCTGTCACTGGGGCGAATGGGCATCACCGCGCCGATCTCAGCGATCTTGAGCGCGATGATCCCGGTGGTGTTTGCCGCGATCACCGAGGGTCTGCCCGGTACAATGAAGCTGGTCGGCTTCGCGGCGGCGGTGATCAGCGTGTGGTTTCTGGCGCGTCCCTCGTCCACTGGGGAAGCGCACAAGGGAATCGGGTTGGCGGTTGTCGCCGGGGTGGGATTCGGCTTGTTTTTTATTCTGCTCGGTCAGGTGAGTGATGATGCGGTCTTGTGGCCGCTGGTATCAGCGCGCGGCGCATCGTTCGTTTTCCTGCTGAGTGTGGCGCTGCTCAGCCGCCAGGATTGGTCGCCCCGCCCCAACGTGATCCCGATCATGCTGTTTGCCGGGCTGCTGGATGTGGGCGGCAATACGTTTTTTCTGCTGTCGGCACAGTCCGGGCGGCTGGATGTCGCGTCGGTGCTGTCCTCGCTCTATCCGGCGGTGACGGTGCTGCTGGCGCGTTTTCTGCTGCACGAACACCTCACGCGCCTGCAAACGGCGGGCGTAATTCTCGCGCTGGCGGCGGTGCCATTGATCGCGGGGTGAGGCCGGTTTGCCTCACCCCCTACCCCCTCTCCAACCAAGTTGGAGAGGGGACCGCAGCCGAGCAGGTTTGTATAGGGACGGGCCTTTTAGGCGAGGCAATGCGGAGGCCGCTTTTCTAAAACAGCGGCTTCTGCTGGTAACGCTCGGCTTCCCAATGGCTGATCTGCTTTGAAATTCCATACTGGGCGCACAACTCGTCACAACGCGCGCGCAGACGATCTGCCTGAGTCGCCGCGCAGGAGTAGCGCTCCCTGAAACGCTGCTCATACTGTGCCCGCAGCCCCGGAAACAGCTGGTCTAGCTGATCATAATAATAGGTGCGCTGCCGGTCGCGCAGCGTCATGCCGAAGGCGGGTAGGATATAGCTCGCGCCGTGTTCGTGCGCCAGCCGGACAATCTGCGCGATATTCTGTTCGGAATCTTCGATCATCGGCAGCACGGGCATCAACGTGATCCCGGTTTGTATCCCGTATTCGGCTAAAGTCGCCAGCGCCTTAAGCCGCCGCGAGGGGACCGGCGCGCCCGGCTCGATTTTGCGGGCGAGATCATCATCCGCGGTGGTGATGGTGAACGAAACCACCGCCTGCACCCGGTTGATCGCTCGCAGTGTGTCCACATCTTTGAGGATCAGGTCGCTTTTGGTGATGATATGCACCGGAAAACCGTATTCGGCGATCACTTCTAATGCGCGGCCTGTCAGGTTATAGTGGCGCTCTACTGGGCCATAGGTATCGCTCATCGAGCCAAAGCCAATGGTCCCCTTCACGCGCTTACGCGGGAGTTCCTGGCGCAGCAGATCAATGGCATTCACCTTGACCAGCACATCCTGAAAATTCTCGATCCCATAACACTCGCTGCGCGAATCACAATAGATACACTGGTGCTGGCAGCCCCGGTAGAGGTTCATATTGTATTTGAGGCCAAACCAGGGATCAGGCTGGCGGATGTGCGACAACATCACTTTGGCCTGGATTTCGTGGATCATGGGCGATTCCCTTGCGTGAAATGCCACTATTTCTCGAAGTATACAGAACATGCGTTCAGAGCGCAAACTGCGGATTGACAGGTCAGGCCCCAGCCTTTAGAATCCTAATTGAAAAGTCTTTTCAATTAGGATTCGTCATGACTGCGACGCTTGAGACTTTAGCCCAACAACTCCGTGAGCATGGGCATAAACTCACCCAGCCGCGCTGTGCTGTGTTACACGCGCTGCTCTCAACCGCTAAACCACTCTCACCCGCCGAAATCCAGGCGCTCGGACAGGGTTTCTGCGCTGACCTGGGGTTGGTGACTGTTTACCGGACGCTCGAATTGATGGAAGAGATCGAACTCGTGCGCCCGGTTCACCTGGCAGACGGATGTCATGGTTATGTGCTGGCGACACCCGGCCATACCCATCACGTCATCTGCGAACGCTGCCACGCGGTGATAGAGATCAGCGGCTGCGGGATGGGTGACTTTTTAAACTTTGTAGCAGAACGCACCGGCTACCGGATCACCGGTCACTGGCTGGAAATTTCGGGGTTGTGCGCCGACTGCCAACATATCCCATAACGATTATCGCTAAGGAGATAGATTAAGCATGATTCGTTCGCGCCTGATTTTCATGCTAATTTTGAGTGTCACCCTGGCAGCGCCTGCCGGGTCATCGGCTCAGGACGATCCGCTGCGGATCGTTGCCAGCACGAGTATTTTGGCTGATGTCGCGGCCAATGTTGCGGGAGATACGGCGGTGGTTGAAACGCTGTTCTCGCGTGGGACGAATCCCCACACTGCCGAGCCTTCTGCTCAGGATGTCGCCCGGCTCAGTGATGCTGATCTGGTGCTGGTGGTGGGGACCAACTATGAAGAAGGGCTGCTGCCTGTGTTGGAAGAATCCGCCGGGGACCGGCTGATCAGCGCTTCATTGTGTGTGCCGATCCGCCCCGTACCTGAAGGCGTGATTCACGAACAAGAAGACGCGAATCCTACGGGAGCTGAATCGACCCACCATGAAAACACGATGGGAGCCGTGTGCGAGGCGCACTCTGCCGAAGTATTGGCCGCTTTTAGCCTGGAAGAACTCGCCTCCGGCGACGTGCTTGGCCCGCTGTATACACTGGACTGCGGCGGCATCCATGAACATCACGAGGGTGAAGAAGATGTCCATGAAGCCGGGTCATGTGATCCGCATGTGTGGGCCGATCCGGTAAATGTGGCGCTGTGGACGCTGTCGATCCGCGACACGTTGAGCGAATACGATCCCGATAATGCCGCAGTTTACGCGGCCAATGCCGAACGTTATCTGGGCGAACTGGCCGCACTGAACAGCGAAATAGCGGAGCAGATGGGTGAGATCGAACCCTGGCGCAACGTCATTTTGACTAATCACCAGACATTGAACTACTTCGCGGCGCGTTATGGGCTAAAAATGGTCGGCGTCGTCCTACCTGGCGGCAGCACGACCGCCGAGCCATCGGCGCAGGATATGCTGGCCCTGATGGACCTCATTGATCGTT
>JACRBK010000633.1 GCA_016234525.1 Chloroflexota bacterium | reverse complement strand
TGTTCGCCGAGTACGGCGTGACGGTTGAGTTATACGAACACACCGAAAACAGCTTCGGCTGGGGAACCACTGACATTGCCGAAGGTGAAAGTTATGAAGCAGCGATAGACGCGATCATGACGGAGCTTGGCCTGCGGGTGACTGGTCCCTGGACCTTTACGCTGGATGTGCCGGGCGCGTAGCCGGTCCGCCCGCCGAGCGGGTTTTCGTAGGGGCGCTGCAATGCACTTTTACTAATTAATCTGGTCATGTGGATTTACCCCTATCCCCCCAGCCCCCTTTCCCCGCTACGCAGAGAAAGGGGGAGAAGGGTCGGCTGCGGTCCCCTCTCCAACTCGGTTGGAGAGGGGGTAGGGGGTGAGGCCGCTCTTAAATTGACATCCATTGGGCAGGGCAAAGCCCTGCCCCTTCTGAAAGCTGATCACTGTAAACTGTTAACTGTCAACTCGCTTTTGCTGACGGCTGATAGCTGACCGCTGCTCTTACGCCTCATACGGCGCGAATGTCTGCGCAAGGGCAATCAGACCATCGAGATCATAGACTCCTGGCGGCCACAGCGCTTCGCGGGTCGGCTCATAATTCCACACAATGGACGATGGCTCATAACTGAACCCGCCCAGGCTGAAAAATCCTAAGCGGCCCCAGGGCTGACCGCTGGCCGGATAAGGAGCGTGCCCGGAGCGTGCTGCCAGCCGGGCCTGGATCGCGATCCAGCGCGGCGACCAGAACAGCAGCGGGTTGAGCGGCGTGCGGCTGCCCAAATTGCGCGTACCATCCGTCACCAGATGCACTTCGAGGTGCAGGTGCGCGTTATTACTCTGAATCTCGGTCCCGCCATCTTCACGGATATAAACCGGCCACCCAGAGGTGCCGATAATCTGCCCGGCGCGCACGTCATCGCCCACTTTGACCAGTTGGCTGGTCGGATCGCCGGTCAGGTGACCGTAAGCGACAATCACGTTCGAGAGCAGCCGTGATCCATCGGCGGCGCGGTACTGCTCCGGCAGATAGGGACGCAGCGCTAACGAACGTTCTGCCGCATTCGCCAAAAACCGGAACGGGACGATCTGCCCATCGGCCACCGCGATCAGCGGTGAGCCTTCTGGCACCATGTAATCTACCCCGTTATGCAGCCCGCGCGTGCCTTCATAGTAGACCGGCCAGTTTTCAAGCGCGAAATTGTTCGGCCCAAAGCCACTAAATTCCAACGTCTCGATTTCCGCCGGGGGAGCGGTATGCACCGGCAGCAGATCAAACAAATCGGGCAGGCCCAAATGCTCGCGCATCTGCCAAAAGCGCGCTACCGCCGGGGGGATCGTCGGGCGCGTCAGGCTGTCTTCGAACGCGGTTAATTCCGCTCCGCTCAGCCGCTCGGCCTGGGCGATTCTGGCCCCATCCGCGCCGCGCACGCGCAGCAGATCGCGCACCAATGAGCGGCGGAAATTTAACACGGCTTCAGTTTCATACCATTCGTCGGACACCTGCGAATAGGCCCGCGAGCGCGAAAAGTCGGTATATTCGCCCGCGATCCAGGCATCCGGCGAGGCGGCAGAATCCGGCCACGATACCAGCAGCCAGGTATGATCGCTGAAGATCAGCCCTGCCGCCGCAAGGCGCGTATTACCTTCGGCTTTGCCCAGTTTTTCAGCCAACAATGACGGCTCGACCCGCACATTGACTCCGCTGGGACGCACCGTCACCAGCGCGCCGCTGAGCGGAATCGCGCCGGGCGGCAAAGTTAATTTTTGAAAAAAGAGGCGCTCGGCTGGCTCCGGCGTAGGTTCGGGAACCAGTGTCTCCACGCCAGTCCCTCAAGCAGGGGGCGTACCTCCGCCGCGTCTTACTTCTTCAACAGCAACGCTCATCTGTTGTTCGGCTTCAGCGCGCAGACGGCGCAGTTCTGCGGCAAATTCCATCTGGAAGGCCGCCTCTGCCTGCGCCCTGACTCCCTCTGTATCGACGGTCACGGTCGCATCGGCACGTTTGCCCAAAAAACTCTGGCTTTTGGTCAAGATGCTGAGTACCTGATGCACCCAGTCGGTTCCCAGGCCCATCAAGACCCCCGCCAGGATCATATCGATCACTCTGAAGGGCCGCTCAAACCAGCCCGTTACCCGGACATCGAGCGATTCAAACAGCTTGGTGCTGGTCATAAGCGCAAGGGACACCCCCATGATGATGCTGAGTATCCCAGCGACCATTTTCTTGCGCTGCTTATACAGGTCGGACTCCAACACTAGTTTGAGACGGGCCTCGGTATCGATGAGCTGCTTTTGGGCTTCCGCCAGTTGGGCTTCCAGGTTAGCCAGCGGCCACTCAACAGGATCAGGACTGGTGGGATCGCCGTCTTCAGCGGCCATGCCGCCCTGGGCGCGCTGCGCCATAATTTTATTGAGCATCTGCACCCGGTTCCACATGGGGCGGAAATCACCTTCCATCAGGCCCATGATCCGTTTTGCCAGGCTGCGCATGGTGCTGGTCGCGTCCAGAATGGCGCGCTGCGCCCAACTGAACAAAAATTCCAGCGTGCGCTCGATCAGCGCCGCCCCGACCAGCAGCGGAGCCAGCCGCGCCGCTACTTCGTTCAGGGTTTGCGGCTGAGTCGGATCAGCGACGGTCCCGCCGTCCTGAGCCAGCGCCGGGCCAACGGTGATCAGCGCCAGCACCAGCCACACCACCACTGCGGTACCCCTTAACCATCGTCGTTGGCGAGTTGTCATTAATTTCTCTCCTCTAAAGAGTAGCTTTCAGCCTACAGCTTTCAGCTATCAGCCGTCAGCCGTCAGCAAAAAGAGCAGTGCTTCTTGCTGGTAAATTCTGTAAAACAATCTGTTACAGTCGTTAGTATATTCAAACCTGTGGATAGGGGAAATGCGGCTGAACGGGAAGTTTGCTGATAGGGTTAGAAAACAGCGTGGACGGTGGCGGGTGATTTACCCCTCTCAGCATTTCCCCCTCTCTACGAAGTGGAGAGGGGGTCAGGGGGTGAGGCTCAGCGAAAAACAACTCGAAATCCCTTAGCTTGAGAGCCAGGGGGTGAGGCCGTTTTGGGCTTTTCCCCTCAATACAAATCCTCTTGCCGTTATATTCTGCCTACTCCTCTACCTCAAAACACTGGCGTTCGGAGCGCGTCCCGTTGATCTGAATTTCCACGCCGTGCTCACCGGGATAATAACGCCGCGTCGTGACCGCCTTAAAGCTGTGGCGGCG
>JACRBK010000630.1 GCA_016234525.1 Chloroflexota bacterium | reverse complement strand
GGAAGGGCAGAAAAACAGTTCCCGCCGGAGATCGCCCGGTGACGAGCGCCCGGCAGACGATAGTGCCCCGCCGTGAGGTGGTTTCTACCCAATCGCCTGATGTCAGCCCCAGGTTCGCGGCGTCATCAGGGTGAATTTCCAACACCGCTTCGGGGAAGATTTCATCGAGTTTCGAGCGGCGTGTCATGGTCCCGCCGTGCCAGTGAAACAGCACCCGGCCTGTGGTCAGATGATATGGGTATTCGGCGTCCGGGAGTTCGCTCTGAGTTTGATAGTCCAATACCCAAAACTTGCCTCTGCCGCGTGGAAAAGTATCTTCGAACAGGTAAGGCGTCCCTGGGTGGTCCAGACTGGGGCAGGGCCAGTGAATACCTTTTTCGCGTTCCAGCCGTTCATAAGTGATTCCGCCAAAATCGGGTGTGACCTGGCGCATTTCTTCCCAGATTGCCTCCGGCCCGCTGTAATCGAACCCGGCGCTGTGCGGTTTGCCGAGCAGAGTCTCCATTCGTTTTGCCAGTTCGCACACGATCTGCCAATCTGCCCGCGACTGTCCCGGCAGAGGCAGCGCCTGCCGGATGCGCTGCACCCGCCGATCACTGTTGGTAAATGTGCCATCTTTCTCTGCGAAGCTGGCAGCAGGCAAAATCACATGCGCATAGTCGGTTGTTTCATTGGGCAGAATATCGATGCATACCAGAAACTCAACATTGTTAAACGCATGGCGGGCATGTTCCAGGTTGGGTTCGCTCATCAGTGGGTTTTCACCCAGCACGATCATCGCCCGGATTTTGCCTTGCAGTGCGGCGTCTACCATTTCCGTCACCGTCAACCCTGGATCAGGAGACAGATCGTTGTGCCACGCGGACTCAAACTTGGCTCGCACCGCTGGATTATTGACAGGTTGGTAGGCAGTAAATACACCGGGCAGCCCGCCGCTGTCTGAACATCCCTGCACATTATTTTGACCGCGCAGCGGATTAAGCCCCGTTCCCGGCTGTCCGATATGCCCGGTAAGCAGCGCCAGGTTTGCCAGCGACAGCGCGTTATCGGTCCCGTGTGTACTCTGGCTGATGCCCATGCCCCAGTAGATCGCAGCGCGCCCTGCTTGGGCATATTGGCGGGCGGCGGCGCGCAGGTCGTCGGCAGGTACGCCGCTGATCTGCGCGGCCCATTCGGGTGTGTATTCTGCGAGTGAGTGGGCATATTCCTCAAAATCTTCAGTGCGCGCGTCAATAAACTCAGCGTTATACAATTCTTCCGTGACAATCACATGCGCCATCGCCTGAAAAACAGCCACATCCGTGCCGGGTTTTGGCCTCAACCATAAATTCGCAAAATCCGTCATTTCGATCTGGCGCGGGTCGATCACGATCAGTTTCGCGCCGCGCTGGCGCACCGCTTTTTTGAGAAACAGACTGATCACCGGGTGAGTCTCGGTGGTGTTGCTGCCGGTAATGATAAACGTGTCCAAATTTTCCATCTCGGCGATGCTGTTGCTCATCGCGCTGGAACCTATCGCCAGTTGCAAGCCGGTGACACTTCCGGCGTGGCATAACCGGGCGCAGTGATCGATGTTATTCGTTTTCATCACGGCGCGCACCCACTTTTGAAAGACATAGTTATCTTCGTTGGTCGCTTTAGCTGAGGCATAAGCGGCCATACAGTCGCCGCAGCTCTCGCGGATCAGTTGAGACAGTCTTTCACTGACCAGAGTCAGCGCTTCATCCCATGTCGCCTCACGGAATTGGCCAGGGCCGCCGTCGCGAATCAACGGGGTGGTGAAACGGCGCGGGTGCGTGGTGTAGTCAGTTCCAAACCGGCCTTTCACACATAAATTTCCATAATTAGGAGCGGTATCAAATGGCGCGTTGACGCGGAAGATCAGGTCGTTTTTGATGTGTAAATCCATCTGGCATCCCACACCGCAGTATGGGCAAGTGGTCCGCACAACACGGTCGGGCTGGAGAGTCGCTGGGGTGGTCATTGGTTACGCTGCTCCCAATAAAACTCGTTTTTTCATAACTCTATTGTACTTTATAATAAAGCATACGACCTGCTATATAAAAAACCTTTAACCGATTCAAGAAAGGTTTTGACCGCATGGTGACAGCACCTTTAGAAGATATCTTAAGCAAGTATGAAGGGCGCGCGCGGGACGCACTTCTGCCGGTATTATGGGATATTCAGACGGCATATGGTTACATCAGCCCTGATGCGGCGCGCGCGGTTTCCCATCTCCTGCGCATTCCTGCGGCTGACATTTACGGCGTTATCAGTTTTTATTCCCTGTTTTCCGATCAACCCACCGGCGAAACGGTTATTCAGGTATGTACCGATCCGGCCTGCGGCCTGGCTGGATCGGATGAGATACTGCGTGAACTGTGCGCCGAGTTAAGCATTGATCCCGGTGACATGACTCCTGATGGGCGCTGGACAGTTCGCGCGACGACCTGCCTCGGTTTGTGTGAACACGCACCGGCGGCGCTGATCAACCGGCGCGGATCGGGCGCATTTTCCCACGCCCCTATAACTCACAGCGTGGACTTACTGAACGGTACTGAAAAGCCACACCAGGGGATTCTAGGTGGTCAGACAAACATTTTCCTATCAGGGACTGACGGTCAGCGCCGCCAAACCCTGGACGAATATGGGGATTACCAGGGATTACGTCATGCCCTAAATTCTTTAACGCCGCAGCAGGTTAGCGCCGAAGTCGAAGCTTCTGGTCTGGTGGGGCGTGGTGGAGCGGGTTTCCCGACCGGGATGAAATGGCGTTTTACGTGGCAGGCCCCGTTCCAACCGCATTATGTCGTGTGCAATGCCGACGAGAGCGAGCCGGGAACCTTCAAAGATCGGGTGTTGATGGAACACCGCCCGCACCTGCTGCTTGAGGGGATCGCGCTGTGTGCCTATGCGGTGGGGGCACAGCAGGCGTTTATCTTTATTCGCGGCGAATATCCCGAAGCTGAACAGTGTTTGCGCGATGCAATCCGCGAGGCTGAATCCGCCGGGCTGATCGGGGATCGGGTGATGGAAACTGATTTTTCGCTGCACATCGAAATTCGGCGCGGCGCGGGAGCCTATATCTGCGGCGAAGAAACCGCCCTTTTTGAAGCGATTGAGGGAAAACGAGGTTTTCCACGCATCAAACCGCCTTTCCCGACCACGCACGGCGTTTTTCATAAACCGACTTCGATCAACAACGTGGAAACATTATGCGCCGCGCCAGGTATCGTGTTACATGGGGCGGAGTGGTTCAGGCCGTGGGGAACGATAAAGAGTGTGGGGCTTAAGCTGGTCTCGGTGAGCGGCCATGTCAACCGGCCCGGAGTCTATGAAATTCCGTTTGGAATCTCCCTGCGCGCATTATTAGAGACTCACTGCCGGGGGGTGCGGGGAACGCTGCAAGCCGTATTGATGGGCGGCGCGGCGGGAACGTTTTTGACGCCAGATGAGATCGATGTGCCGCTCACCTATGAGGGATTGCAGGCCATCGGCAGCACACTCGGTTCGGGCGCGGTCATGGTTTTTAACGATACGGCTGATCTACGTGATGTTCTGCGCCGTCTGGCGCGTTTTTTTGCCCACGAAAGCTGTGGAAAATGTTTCCCCTGCCAGCTTGGGACGCAGCGTCAAATGGAGATTCTGGAACGCTCAGATCACGCGCTGCCGGGGGATCGGGACCGGCTGTCTGATATTGGGTTCACCATGACGCAGGCGTCGTTGTGCGGCCTGGGACAGACAGCGGCGGCAGCCGTGTTGAGCGCTCTGCAAAAATGGCCGGGATTGGTTGAAGCGTGATACGAGGATCAGCGATGGAAAACAATACAGAACCCGTCAAGACGATAACGCTCACCATTGACGATCTGCCGGTGACCGTCCCAGAAGGTACGACTATCCTTGATGCTGCCCAAACCATCGATCACGCGATTCCGGCGATCTGTTACCACGACGCTACGACGGCTAATGGGTTATGCCGTGTTTGTGTAGTCGATGTGAACGGTGGGCGATTGTTGCAGCCTGCTTGTATTTTGCCCTGCCAGGATGGCATGGTGGTGCAAACTCGGAATGAACGGGTCGAGCGCAGCCGCCGGACGATTCTAGAAATGTTGAATTCCGCCGTAGACCTGGCCCAGGCTCCAACCGTGCAGACGCTTCTGGACGACTATCAGATAGATCGAGGTCGATTTCCAGGGTCAGAGCGCCGCGAGCATGTTCTGTTAGACGATAATCCTTTTTATGTGCGTGATTACAGCCAATGCCTATTGTGTTGGCGCTGCGTGCAGGTCTGCGCCGACGATGCGCAGTATACGTTCGCGCTGACCTGGGGTGATCGAGGTTTTCATACCCACATTTCTACCGCTTTTCAAGTGGATATGCCTGAATCTTCTTGTGTGTTCTGCGGTCAGTGCGTCGGGGTTTGCCCAACGGGGGCGCTTAAGCCTAAGATCGAATTTGGACTGGAACATGGTTGGAGCCTGGAACAAATCCGCGAGAATACACGCCGTGGACGCAAACGCAAGCCATAAGGCTCAGTTTTGTGGGCAGCGTGTGTTGGCTTTAGAGACAGGGGTAGCTGGTGACAGTGACAGAAGAATCCGCACACGAATCAGGGTCTATTCCATTTACCTACTGGTCGCTGAATCTAGATCAATCTCAGGTTATCGAAGGCGGCGTGATCGAGGAAATCGTTCTCAGCCTTTTTGTGAACGGGCAGGAGATCGCCACCATGATGTGCAGTCCGGTGGATCAAGAAGCTCTGGCGCTCGGTTTTTTGTTCAACGAAGGTCTGATCCAGTCGGCCAACGAAGTGCGCTTGCTGCGTACTAATCCGGCTCGCACATCCGTAGATGTTTTTCTCAAAGCCTCATTGGTCAACACGCCGCGCCGGATGGTGCTCACCTCAGGCTGCGGCGGTGGGATCACATTTGCTCATTTGGCCCAACATTATCCGGCGCTTGATTCAAATCTGGTCATCGCGCCGCAGGCGATCTGGGATCGGATGCACGATCTCAACCATTCCGCTACCCTATACCAACAGGTACGCGGCGTTCATACCTCGGTTCTGGCGACACCGGCAAAAGTGTTAGCAACGGCGGAGGATATTGGACGACATAATACGATAGATAAATTGGCCGGTAAAGCTTTACAGGCCAAAATTCCGATGCGTGACGCCATTTTGGTGACGAGTGGGCGAATCAGTTCGGAAATGCTGCATAAGGCGCGCCGCATGGGGATTCCGCTGGTCGCCAGCCGCACTGCGCCGACAAGCATCAGTGTCAAGCTGGCGCAGGCGTGGAATATCTGCGTGGTGGGTTATGTGCGGCAAAACGGAATGCGCGTTTATACACATCCTCATCGTGTAGGGCTGGCCGATCTTCCGGCTAGATCACCCATAATTTGAGGCGATTTAGCGTTTCTTCACAAATCTTAATGAATGATTCATTGACATTTTTGGCACAGGTGTGCAATAATCTCAGTATTGGTTGGACAGTTATCCACCACTGCACTTTCCCAAATTTGCCATCCCAAAACAAAGGAGGTGGTGTCGATGCATAGTAGTAGTTACCAAAGCGGCGCTGTGACACCCCTCCTTCTGGATAATTAGGTGTCACAGCGCCCACAAACTGACAAACCCCCGAAGAACCCCTCCGGGGGTTTGTCGTTTTGTACAATATGATCAAAGTCCCGTCAAAATCACGCTGAATAACCTCTTGGCCCTTAACGCATGTTCGCGGTAAAATGCCCCTGTTGTCTGGCGGGAGGCCTATCAAACCTTGTTTTGAGCGGGATTCTCCATTCCAAACACTAGTGGTATCGGTACACCCGTAGAATTGCGGGTTTTTTGCCCACCAGGAGGGGTTCAGTTTATGTTCGAGATGGATATAGAGTTTTTTGAGCAAGTGATGATTTTCATCGTCCTTGCTATCGCTTTCATATCGTTGGCGTATGCCATGTGGCTGCGCAACTATATTATGAGCGCGGACAAGGGCACCGCAGAAATGCAGCGCCATTGGGGTTATATTCGTGATGGTGCGAACGCTTATCTGCGTACACAGCTTCGGACCATCGTGGTGATGATCGCTTTGTTGACCGTCGCCATGTTCTTTAGCGTGTTTGTGGTCAAACCAACTCCCGAAGCGAATGAATATTTTAATAATGACGAAGATCGGGCGCGTATCATTATTGCGATTGCGCGTGCGTTCGCGTTCGTCATGGGGTCATCGTTCTCTGCGATGGTTGGTTTCTTCGGCATGAATATGGCAGTGCAGGGTAATGTCCGTGTAGCAGCAGC
>JACRBK010000008.1 GCA_016234525.1 Chloroflexota bacterium | reverse complement strand
GTGGGCGTAATGGACAGGATCGTTACTTCTTCCTGAGAAACGTCGGTCTGGGTGTCGATCTGGGTTACGTCAGACATGATAGTCTCCTAAGTTTTGATACAACAATACACAGTTACTATGCCATAGTCTAACCATTTTTGGCTATTTAGTCAATTTATTTTATGTTTATAAACAAAATCTAACGCTGCACCGCGACCACCAGCGTCAGATCGTCAAATTGCGGCGCTTCGCCGACAAATTCAGTCACGGCGCGGATCAGCGCGGACTGAATTTCTACGGCGGACTGATCCCGGTGGGCCAACACAGAATCTAACAGCCGGTCATCGCCAAATTCCTCGCTGCGGATGTTTTGGGCTTCGTTCACGCCGTCAGTATACAACACCAGTGTATCCCCCGGCCCGATCAAAACTTCGGCTTGCGTCCAGGCTTGCCCGGCGAAGATGCCCAGTGGGATACCTGTTTTGCCGAGGGTGTCAATTTTACCGTCAGGCCCGGTGCGCACCAAAAACGGCGCATTGTGTCCCGCATTCGCATAGATCAACCGGCCCGTTTGCGGATCGAGCGCGCCATAAAACACCGTCACGAATTGATCCGATTCCGCATCGGTTAAAATGCGCTCGTTGGCTTCGTGCAGCGCTTTAGCAGGTTGATCGGGATATTGCAGGGCGAAGGTGCGCAGCAGCGTTCGGCTGAGCGCCATATACAACGCCGCGCCGGTCCCCTTGTCGGCTACGTCCGCGATCAACAGGCCCAGCCAGCCGTTATCCAACGGCATAAAGTCGTAAAAGTCGCCGGAGGTCTGGCGAGCAGGAGCCAGCGCCGCCGCAATCTGCCAGCCCATCACCTGGGGGATTTCGCGCGGCAAAAAACGCGCTTGAATCTGCCCGGCGAACTGTAATTCTTGCGACATTTTCAGCGCCACCGCCGTTTCGAGGCTGACCTGCGCGCGGTAATAGGCGGATCCGATTTGCGAGGCGAGCGACTGGACCGCCGCTAACGAATAGCCCGGTCTGCCCACCAGCGGGTGACGCAGCAGGCAGATTCCGCCGAGCAGCCGCTCTTTGGTGCCGCCCTCTTTGCCGGGATCATCCGCCATAATTTTGACCAGAATCGCATCGCCATAAGCTTGAGCCAGGCCGGGCGGTGTGACGCGGGTCAGCACCAGCACCGGATCGGCGGATTGGCGCAGTTGATCCCAGGCGGATTCGCTCACCGGGGGTTTGGCGGGCGGAATCGTCAGGGTGAAGGTGGGCCAGTGCAGCCCTGGCGGAAGCGGCCCGTTCGGTTCAAAAAGCCGGACTTCCACCCGGTCGCGCGGGAACATACTCTCAACGTATTCATCGAGCAGCGTGGTCAGCGTGCAAAGATCAGGCGGGGCCTGGATCAGCGCCTCGCCGAAGGCTTCCAGCCGGGCCAGTTCGCGGGCGCGCTGTTGGCTGCGTTCGTTGGTGCGGCTGAGATAATAAACGAGGGCATTCACGCCGATCACGCCGCCGATAAAAAACAAGAACAGCAGCGTATTCGTTTCAGAATAGAGCAGCGCCGCCATCAGGCTGGCGGGTGTCGCCGAAATCAGCGGGACCACGCTGAAGATCACCCACCAGCGCAGCACGCTGTCGGGCTGCGCGCTGCCCGATGACATGCGGTTGATCTCGATGATCACCGGCAGCAGGATCAAGATGGGAATCTCGGAAGAGACAATCGATCCGATCAAGGCGGGCAGCCAGTCCGTAATTTCTAACCCCGCCAGCGGATAACTGCCGCCCAATGCCCGGTAAACCGCCAGCCCGCACAACGAGCTGAATACTTCTGCCTGGCTCAAGGTCGATAACGAGTTCCAGTGCCAGGGCTGTCTGGTCGCGCGGGCCAGCCTGATTCCCCGCAGAATCGTAAAGAGGCGGGTGATCAGCGGCAGCCAGAGCGCGCTCGGCCCGAAGATCAACGCCGCGCCCCAGGTCACGATGTCGCTCAATGAGCCGGAGATCGGGACCATATCTTCTTTTGAGGTTTCGATGTTGATACTGAACGGCTGCCGATCAATGAGCAGCATGGCCGCCAACAAAACCAGCAGCAGCCCCGCGTGATCGGCCATCAGGCGCGTATCGGTCACGGCGATCAGCCAGATCAGGCTTATCAGCATAAACGGGCCGCTGAACAGGACCGGCAGCACCTCTAAAACCTGATGAGGGCGCTGGGCTTCGTCGGCGCGGCGGATTCCGGGCCGCACCCGTTCAGCAATACGCCACAGGAGATTTTGTTGCATCAGAGTTCCATCTCTTGTTCATAGATCGCATGTAAGGTTTTGCCCGTATCCCCTGGCCCTTCGCCCTATTCGCTGCGCTGGTGGAAAGGGGAAAAACGGGGTGCGGCTGCGCCGTTTTTCTACACAAACTCGGTCGGCTGCGGTCCCCTCTCCAACCAGGTTGGAGAGGGGGTAGGGGGTGAGGCTGTTTTACTCCACCACGCTGATCACGACGCCCTGCATATCGCTGCTGATCGACCATGTGCGCGCTTCGACTCCCGCGGCTTGAAAGGCCGATTTGATCGCGCCCTCGATACTTTGATGGTTGTAGCTGGCAAACGCCAGCAGCGCCGGACCTGCGCCGCACAATGCCACCGCGTGCGCGCCCGCTTCTTCGGCGGCAGCGATTGCGTCATTGTAACCGGGGATGCTGTCGCGGCGGTAGGGTTCGTGCAGCCGGTCTTGAATGGCATGGCCCAGCAGTTTATAGTCGCCACTGCGCAGCGCTTCGATCAACAACGCCGTGCGCCCGATATTAAACACCGCGTCGGACAGCGGGATCGCCTGCGGCAGATCGGCGCGCAGCCGGCGGCTGTAACCGGGCAGCGTGGGCAGGGCGATCACGACCCGCACGGGCGCGACCTCGACGGAGCGATAGATCAGCCCGTCCGGCCCGCTGCTGCATATCCCCAACCCGCCGCGCATGACTGCGACGACGGCTTCCGGCTGCCCGGTGAGATCGGTCCCCATGTGGATCAGATCGTCATGGTTGAAGGGGCTGCCCAGCAGGTTATTGGCGGCGACCAATCCGCCTACCGTCAGCGCCGCGCGCGATCCGAGGCCCACATCCAGCGGAATATACGAGGTGCAGCGCACATTCAGCCCGGCGGGAGCCTGTTCGGTGCGCTGGAACAGGCGGATCGCGGCACGCACTACCGGATGGTGATAATTATCGGGCAGTTGATCGGCGCCTTCGCCCTGTAAAATGACGTTCAATTTATCGTCAGGGCGCAGACTCATCTCGATCACGGTGCGCAGGTTGAGCGCCAGCCCCAAAACATCAAAACCGGGGCCGACATTGGTGGCTGCTGCGGGAATAGACACATGGACTTTGTACATACCATAACCTCGGAGGGAAGTCCGGCAAGCGTGACTTTAATAGTAGTAGCAGCGGCGGCGAAACGCAAGCATCCGGGTTGGAATAATCCCCCGCAGATTTAGGGCGGCAGCAAAAGCGCCGATCCTGTATAATTGGGATAAGCATAAATCCAGGGGGACAGAGTAGGAGTAAGGCTGTGTGGAAAAAACGATTTTTCATCATCGGGCTAATGATCACACTGGCGCTGCCAGCGGCGGTGTCGGCGCAAGATTCGCTGATTGTGTGGAATGTGCTGTCACCCGATGACAGCAGCGCACTGGCACAAGCAGGCGAGCGTGTCGGGATGGGCGTGGTGCTGGAAGAAGTCGATGCAACGCTGCTGTTAGATGTGGCTCTGACCGCCGAACAAGGCGGTTCGCCAGAACCCGATGTGATCGTGACCGACCAACTGACGGCCAGCAACTTGTTTGACTACGGCATGATCACCTCGATGGGAATCAGTGAGTTTTTCCTGCCCGGCTTGATCGACAGCCTGCCCGATCTGCTCACCGAACGCTGCCAGGATGTGCCGCTTGATCGCTGTTTGTGGCCGGGGGCATCGGTGGTGCTGCCGGTGCAGTTCCCCGATGATAAGGTCCTTGAAGATCTGCGCGGTTGGGTGTGCCAATCAGCAGAGGCGCTGCCGCATTGTTCCGGCAGTGCGGAGCCAGGGGTTCCGGTCAGTTGGGGATTCACGATCCTGCTGTTTAACTTTGATTGGCTGGCCCAAAACGGCGTTGATATTCCCTATAATCTCGACACGGCCCTGGAGGTTCGCGGGCAGTGGAAAATGAGTATCGTTGAGGCTGACCGCCGATTCCTGCCGCTGGCGGGTGAGCTGTCGCCGGATGAAATTTACACGGTCAGTTCGGCGCTGCTGGTCGAAGACCCGGACGGCGTGATGACCAGTCTGGCCTCGTTTTATCAGGCGGGGTATGTGCCGGTGCTGAGCCTTAACATTGACAGTGCGTATGTCGGCGCGTCTGCTGCTAATCCCCGCGCGGCTTTCCAGTACGCGCAGTCCTTAGACGATCCGGCGATCAAGACGGACCTGTTCTTTAGTTCGCAGCGTCTCCCGGCGTTTTATGCCAACGATGTATGGAACGCGGGCGTCACATCGCAAGAAGGTGAAGCTACCTTGCGCGCGCTGACCTTGCTCGTCACTTACGCGGCGCTGGCCTATTAAGCTCAATTAGCCTCACCCCCTGACCCCCTCTCCACTTCGTAGAGAGGGGGAATGTTTGTGTAGGGGTGACGCTTGCTGCGCCTTGGTTTTAGCCCCTCTCCATGGCATGGAGAGGGGTTGGGGTGAGGCTAAAACAGGGAAAAATAGCTGAGATCAATTCAAGGGGTGGGGCTAAATAGTTTGGATAAACTTCGGGGACGGTTGGCCACAGTCCCCGATTTTTGCGCTTTTGTAGGGGCGCTGTTGGCCGCTATAGATGGTCCGATGTGGGAAAGCAAGCCAGGAGGAAAGGTGAAACGTAAATCATTTTTGTGGGTGCTCGTATGCCTGTTGGGGATGCTTCCCGCGTCGTCTTTGTTCGCGCAAGAACCCGACACGCTGACTCTCGATGGTCTGTGGCAAACGCAGGGTTACGGCATGGTGATCGCGGCGGCAGAAGGGCAGGCGGCGGTCTATCAGGTGACCGCGATAAGCTGTCTGCTGCTGCTCGAAACCCCGTATGAAGGGGATAGTTTGCCTGAACTGCAAATGACCGTCTCGGCGCTGGACGACGATCATTTAGTGCTGCGCGATTTGATGACCGCCTATATGATTCTGGACCCCATCGATCAACTTCCTGCCCCGTGTGCTGACGGTGGTACCGCTAACACGGACGATCCCGAACTGAATTTTGAGGTTTTTTGGCACACTTTTAACGAACAATACGCCTTTTTTTATCTGTATGATGTAGACTGGCAGGCGCAGTACGACACATTTCGCCCGCGCGTGACCGCTGATACCACGCCGGAAGAATTGTTCAGCATCCTGTCCGAGATGATCACGCCGCTCAAAGACGGTCATGTCTCGCTGATCTCAGATGTCGGTGAGTTTTCGCCCGGCACGCTGCCCGAATGGTTAGAAGGCGACTCAGCGACGATCATCGGGGATTTTATCCAGAAGCAGTATTTGAGCGGCGACGAAGTCACGCTGGTCGGGAATCACCTGATCGCCTACCGCAAGCTGGATGATCGCACCGGGTATATTTTTATTCAGGCAATGTACGGTTATGCGCTGGATAATGCCAATGAAGTCGAGGCCGCTGCTCAGGCGATTGACGAGGCGTTGGCGGCGCTGGATGGCGTCGAGCGAATGATCGTCGATGTGCGTTTTAACGGCGGCGGGTTAGATGCGGTGGCGCTCGTGCTGGCGAGCCGTTTTGCCGACGATAAACACCTGGCTTTTTCTAAACAAGCGCGGAATGGGGATAGCTTCACCCCGCTGCGTGAATATTTCGTGGAACCCGGCGGCGAACGCCAGTTCACTGGCCCGGTGGTGCTGTTGACCAGTGGATTAACCGCCAGCGCTGCCGAAATTTTCGTGATGGCGATGCGCGAACTGCCGCATGTCACCGTGATGGGCGAGGCGACCTCCGGCGGTCATTCGGATATTCTGGGCTGTATGCTGCCGAATGGCTGGTCGTTCGGGCTGTCGAATGAAGTGTATCGCGCCGCCGATGGGCAGATTTATGAAAAAGCCGGTCTGCCGCCGGATCAGGCGATCCCGTTTGACGCGGAAGGTTTTGTCGCGGGCAGTGATAATGTGCTTAACGCCGCGTGGCTGATCGCGCCGTAGAATCTAAGGCCAGCCCAAGAAAATAACTACCCCATCCCCCCTTGCCCCTTCCCTTAGGGAAGGGGCAAGGGGGGATGGGGTAAGGAAAATCTTGGCGCAGCCTAAACCGGGGCGCGGATCGCTGCGCCCTCGCCGAGGTTGTGTCAATGCAAACCCATCATCTGAGACGTTGGCTGCGTTTTGTCTGGTTATACGGGCGTGGCAAAACGCCCTGGGATTCAGGAATCGTGCCGCCGGAGATCGTCGCGTGGATTGCGCAGGCCGAATCCGCCGGGATTCCACCGGGGCGTGCGCTCGATCTCGGCTGCGGGACCGGGACAACCTCGGTCTATCTGGCGGCGCATGGCTGGCAAACTGTCGGCGTAGACTTTGTGCCGCAGGCGATCCGCCGGGCGCGGCGTAAAGCCAGCGAACAAGGGCTGAATGGGCGGGTCACCTTCCGGCGGGCTGATGTGAGTCACCCGGCGTTTTTGCAGCATGAAGGCGGGTTTAACCTGGTGATTGATGTTGGCTGTTTGCACGGCCTGACTCCCGATCAGCGCTCTGCCTATGCCGGGCACTTGATTCGCCTGACGGAGCCGGGCGCGATCTTCCTGCTGTATGCTTTTCTGCCCGGTCCCAGCCGTGATGGTCGGCGGCAGATCGGGATCGATATGGCAGAACTAAACTCTCGGCTCGGCCCGGCGTTTGAGATTATCGCCAACGTGCAGGGGGAAGATACGACCATTACGCGGCCAAGCGCCTGGATCACGTTACAACGCAGCGAGACGACCTCATGACCTCTACGACGACCCATGTTTTACTGCTGTTTCTGGACGGAATCGGCTTGGGCGACGACGATCCGGCGATCAACCCATTTGCGGCGGCCCACACGCCTACGTTGGATGCTCTCGCGGGCGGCCAGCGCTGGCTGCGCAGCACAGCGCGCACCGAAAGCGAGCGGGCGCTGTTTATCCCCACCGATCCACGCCTGGGCATCCCTGGACGCCCGCAGAGCGCGACAGGGCAGGCGGCGATCTTGACCGGGCGGAATGTCCCGGCAGAGATCGGGGAACATTACGGCCCGCGCCCTACCCGCGAAATTCGCGCCATTCTTGATCAAGACAACCTGTTCAAACGCGCCCAGGCGAACGGCGGCAGCGCGGCATTGATCAATGCATTTCCCCCGCGTTTTCATGCGGCAGTCGCTCGCGGAAAACGGCTGCCTTCGTCTAACCAGTATGCCGCGTTAAGCGCGGGATTATCCCTGTTCACCGACAAAGATATTTATTCGGGCGCGGCGATGAGTCCCGACTGGACCGGCGAAGGTTGGCGCAGCGATCTGGGGTATACCGACACACCGCTATATGGTCGGGCCGAAGCCGGGGCGCATCTGGCCCAGTTGGCGCAGCAGCGCCGGTTCACTTTTTTTGAACACTGGGTGACGGATGTGATCGGCCACCGGGGACCGCTGGAGCAGGGGATAGCGCTGCTTGAACTTTTTGATGGCGTGATGGCCGGGCTGCTTGAGGCGTGGGACGACGAACACGGGCTGATCGTAATCACCAGCGATCACGGCAATTTTGAAGACCTCAGCCATCGCCACCACACCGAAAACGATGTGCCGACGGTGGTGATCGGTGCGGCGCGCCACCTGTTCGCAGAGGGGCTGCGCGATCTCTCCGGCATTACGCCGGGGGTGCTGCGCGCGTTGGGATCATAATTCGCGGGGCGCTGTATAACTATTTGGGGACGTTTTGAGGTGAATACGCTCCTGTTTTTCTGCAAAAATCCCCCGCCTGAATGGGCGAATTCGGCTATACTAGAGGTAAATATCACCTGCCCTGGCGAGCAAAGGGAAACGTTATGACGGACAATTACACCCCCCAAGAACGAGCGCTGCTGTTGGACCTGGCCCGCCGCACTCTGGACGCGATCACCCACCGTCAGCCCGCGCCCACCGTCGATCTCTCTGCCCTTCCGGCGGCGCTTTGCGAACCTCGCGCTTGTTTCGTGACGATGCGTTATCGCTCAGACGGCGCGCTGCGCGGCTGCACCGGGACGCTGGTGGCGCGGCGGCCCCTGGCTGAGGAAGTGATCTACATGACCGAACAAACCGCCTTTCATGATCCACGTTTTGAGCCGGTCATGGCCTCCGATGTAGACGATCTGCATCTTGAGATCAGTGTGCTCACGCCATCCCAGCCGCTCGATTTTGACAGCCCGGAAGACCTGATCGCCCAACTGCGCCCCAACGTGGACGGCGTGACGCTCAAATTTGACCACCGGCGCGCTACCTTTCTGCCGCAGGTGTGGGAAAGTTACTCAGACCCGAAGGTGTTTTTGAGCCTGCTCTCTCAAAAAATGGGAGCAGCGCCCGATACCTGGCGCAGCCCACGCCTTGAAGTTGAGACTTATCAGGCGGTGATCATAGAGGAAGAGTTTTGATACCCTGATTTTCGCCCTACGACTGGCTGACGACAGGCCAGCGCCCCGGCTTTAGCTCTTTGCATCCCCCGGTGGCTCTGCTACAATCTCAACTCGCTTACCGGAATGGGGGCTTACAGAGTGGAGAACCTTATGCGTAAACTGGCTGTTATCCTGGGAATGATGGTCCTGATCCTGACCGCGTGCGGTGATGACCCGCCGCCGACGCAGATCGTGTTGGTCGTGACCGCTACTCCCGAACACACACAAACGCCCGGTACGCCGGTGAATGTCACGACGGCCACCCCTACCGCAGAGGTCACTGCCACCACACGTCCGAGCACCAACACGCCAGCCCCCGCGACAAAAACGCCGGAACCGACGAAACCTAATGTGACGCCCCTGCCAACAGCGACCGCACAGCCGCCGCTGTTCCCCACGAATGTCGTGGCTCAGGTGCAGTTGGCCGAAGAAGTTTTCGAACACGGGCGTATGTTCTGGGTCCGCCACACGCGCCAGATATGGGTGATGGTCGATACTTCAGACGATCCTGATGCTCCTGGCGGTGACTGGTACTGCTATAACGATACGTTTCAGGAAGGTGATGCCGAAGTAGACCCATCGCTCATTCCGCCGGAGGGGATGCTCCAACCCCGGCGCGGGTTTGGGCTGCTATGGCGTACCCATACCGAACTGCACGATGGTTTAGGCTGGGCGATCACCCCTGAATTTGAACTGACCAGCAGTTATGTCTATATCGCGGGCGGTTACGTCGAAAATGGGGTATACTTTCCAGCCGCTGGTGAGCACCGCCTGACAACGCTCTACAACGAAAACATCTCATTTTTCGAGAGCGATATTCGGGGCGACTGCCAGGGAGGAACATGGCGCATGACGCAGTAGTCATAGGCGCTGGTCAGTACTTATTGGGTGTTATGAGGGGCGCGGTTTGCCGCGCTCTGGGCAGGGGAAGCCCTGCCCTTACGTGATAGGGCAAAAGATAATGGGCGAGGAACTTCAACGCAGTGACAATACGCCGCCGGTTTTTATTACGGGGGCGGATCGCAGCGGTAACGATTATCTGCGCACACTGCTCAGCCTCAGTCCCTCGATTCATCTGTCGTTTGAAAGTGGTATCTTCAGGGAAGGTTGGCGGCTGAGTAAAGCGCTGCCGCTGACCGACCGGCGCAGCGTAGACCGCCTGTTGGATGAAATGATCACGGCTGAGTCGGCCACCAACCGGAATATGCCGCTGATCCAGGCCATTCATGATCACCGCCAGCATCTACGCGCGGTGATTTTGTGTTATCAGAACTATGGGATATTGGTTCGAGAAATCTATGGGCTGGCATTTCAAAAGCCGGTCTGGGGCGACAAAATTCCCCGAATCGACTATGCCCCGCTGCTGCGCGAAATCTGGCCGGAGGCGCGGTTTATCATGATGGTCCGCGATCCGCGCGCCGTTGCCGCCTCACAGCGGATCAATCGAGGCTTTTCGCCGCGACTGGCGGCAGGTTATTGGAATACGCATTTTAATACCAGCGTCGAATTTCAGCGCCAGTTCCCCGATCAAATTTGCACCGTGCAGTATGAACAGCTTGTGCATGAACCCCAGGCGACGCTGACCGCGCTGCTGCGTTTTGTAGGCGTGCCCGAACAACAGGCCGAGGCGATTCTGCGCGAGAAACCGCCGAACACGGATTCATTGGCGAAGTGGCGGCAGCAGCTTTCAGAGGCCGATGTGTATCACGTCGAGCGCCTGACTTTTGCCGGGATGCAAAAATTGGGATATGTCGCTGAAGAAGCTAAAAGCGCCTCTGGTTTTTCGGGCTGGCGTTATTTGTTGAGCGTGCTCTGGTACTACCGCCACTATCTGCTGCAACCCTCTAAACTGGTGCGCGAGCGTGCCTGGTACCGGCTGGCCCATATGCTGCGTTATTCCCGCGATGCCAAAAACGAATGAGACTTGCACGCCAAAAATGAGTTAAGATCGCTCCTGCTGTTGTACTATTATCCAGGACGATGATTACGCCTTAAAGGAGTTTGTTGGATGAAACAGTGGCTATTTATTTCGCGGCGGACCCTGCTCAGCCGGTTGCCCTTCGTGATCTCCCTGGTGATGCTGGCGCTGCTGCTGACCGGGTGTGTCTCGGCTCCCATGCGCGATGCTTATACGGCAGCGGGCGACGGCACCAAACCGGCAGAACTGCAAAAAACGGGCACGTTTGCCGCTGACGATGATCTGAACGTGGTGGTCAGGCTAAACACGCACAGCCGCTCGCTGAATCTTTCGGCGATCTTCACCTCTTCCACGGGCGATGTTTTTTCTACGGACACCATTGAGGCCGATGAAACGGTGGGCGAAGTGCTGCTCGGTCTGGATTGGGAAACGCGCGGAAACGTTTATTGGCCGAGCGGTGAATGGAAAGTCGAAGTTTATGTGGACGAAATTCGCGAAAAGACGCTGACCTTCACCGTGGCCGCCGCCGCCCAACCCACCGCCACCCCCGCACAGTAATTTATCTGTCGGAGGGGACGCAGAACTGCGCCCCCTCCGATGTTATGTCGGGCAGAAAATTAATCGTGCAGGGAAATCTCTCCCGCATCGGTTGAGAGAGTCAGGGCGGCGGCCTCGGCGTTGGCCGGATTATAGGTTCCGCTGGCGCTGACACTGATAATGTCGCGCTCGATGCGAGGTTCGACGCCAGCCAGGTCGACTG
>JACRBK010000629.1 GCA_016234525.1 Chloroflexota bacterium | reverse complement strand
CAAGTGGGCTGTACGGTCCCCAGTTGCCTACCGCATCCTGCGCCTGAACACGCCAGACATAGAATTCATAGGCCAGCGGATTCAGAGGGGTATAGCTGGTTGTAGTCGACGTTTCGGTGAAGATCGGATCATCGAATTCATAGTCGTCTTCGAGCGTCACCTGGATGCGATACAGTTTCGCGCCGGAGGACGCTGCCCATTTGAAGGTAGGCGTCGTGTCGGGCGTGCCGGAGTACAGCGCCGGGCTGCTGAGGACAGGTGCCGCCGGACCGACAAGGTCTACCGTGAAGGTCCGTTTGCTGCTCCACTTGCCCGCGACGCCCGATCCATTGATCGCCTGCACGCGCCAGTTATACACACCCGCAGGTAGAGCGCTCGGATCAGGAACGGTATAGCTGGTTCCCGCCGCGCTGCCCTGGTGATTGACCGTGACAAAGTTGGCGTCTGTGCTGATCTGGATCGTATAGCTGCTTGCGCCCGCCACCCCGTTCCAGCCAAACGCAGGTGTCGTATCGGCGGTGACGAACTTATTGGTGGGCAAAAGTAGAGTAGGGGCGGCTAACTGGGCCAGCGTGAAGTTGGAGGTACTGCTCCACGCGCCTGCCACACCTGTCGCATTGATCGCCCGCACGCGCCAGTAATATTTGCCGCCATCGGGCAGCGGTGGCGCCGCAGTGTAGTTGGTCAGACCAGCGGCCAGGGTCATATCTTGCGCCGGGCTGCTGAAATTGCTGGTATTGTCGATCTGAATCTGGTAGTGATGCCCATCCGGGACCGTTCCCCAGTGGAAGTCAGGCGTCGTATCCGCCAGGATCGCGCCGTTGGCTGGTTGGTCCAGCGTGGGTTTGACGTTGGGCGGCGCTGTGATCGTCAATGTCCAGGCGGGCATCCACGCGCTCCAGCCGTTGATCGTTTGGACACGCACACTCCACCAGTATTGACCGGGGAGAAGAACAGCAGCGGGAGTGAAGGTGGCATTCGTGCCGGTCCCGATCGGGCCGATCTCCGGGCTGCCCAGGTTCTCGTTATTGTCGAGTTGGAACTCAAAGGCCAGCGCGCCGGTGGGTTTAGTCCAACTGAAGGTCGGCGTGGTATCGGTGATGTGGGCGGTATTGGCTGGAGCTTTGAGCAGCGTGATCGTAAAGCGCCGGACCACGCTCCAATCGCTCCACAGGCCCGCCGCGTTCCCGGCCTGCACGCGCCAGTAGTAACCGCCATAGGGCAGGGCGTTCAGAGTCGGGACGGTATAACTGTTCGTGAGGAACAGCGTCGCGCCGAGATTGATCGGGGTGCCGAAGGTGGGATCGTCGTCCACTTCCAGGTGGAACTGCGTCGTTCCGCTGGGTTTGCTCCAACTGAATTTCGGCGTAGTGTCGGTGGTATTGCTGCGATCTTTCGGCGAACTCAAGACCGGCACTGCCGGGCGCAGCAGATCAACCGTAAAGCTGCGCGTCTCGCTCCACGCGCTGGTAGTCGTCCCGCCAGGGCCGACGGCCCGCACATGCCAATAGTAGGTTGTGTCATCATCCAGCACCGGATCAGCCGTGTAGGTGGTTTCAGATGTTGTGCCGAGCTGAACCGCGCCGCTCATATCCGCCGCTTCACTGATCGCATAGTTGTAGGACTGCGCGTTGGTCACTGGGGACCAGCTCAAGACCGGCGTATTGTCATTGGTCAAGATGCCGTCCGCAGGCAGCAGCAGCGCCGGGGGATCCAACGGAACGATGGTGGTGCAAGCGATGCTAAAGTTAAACGGATTCTCGTTGCTGTCACTGTTGCCAAACGAAACAGTGCCGTTAGCTGTGCCCAATGCGGAGGCGTTACACGTCAGATCAAAGGTGGTAGACGAACCTGCCGCGACGGTGAGCGAACCGAAATTCCCGGCGGAAAAATCGCCAGTGACGGTGGGCGGATTAGTAGAGATCGTCAGCGGCGCGCCGCCCGTATTGTGTACCGTGATCGTGCGGGTGAGCGGCTGGCTTAGTGAGGTAGTGCCCAGGTCATAACTGCCATTATCGTTGATGGCAACGGCCAAATGGCCCTCCACCGCGATCTCTGGGACCGTGACATTACACGCCACCATAAAGTTAAACGGGTTCTCGTTGGTGTCGTTATTGCCGAACGAGAGGTTGCCGCTGACATTTGTCCCGGCGATGGTCGCGTTGCAGGTCAGGTCAAAGGTGGTGGAAAATCCCGGCGCGATGGCGGTTGAGCCAAAATTTCCGGCAGAATAGGGTCCGGTGACGGTGGGCGCTGTGCTGGAAAGAATCAACGTCGCTGAGCCAGTTCCCGTATTCTTGACGGTGATGATCCGTGTGAGCGGGACACCCATCGGTGTGCTGCCCAGGTGATAAAGGCTGCCATCGCTGATCAGGGTATTGTCTGGCGACCTGACCTCGATCTCCGGGGCAGTGACGGTGCAAGTCACAGTAAAGTTGAAGGGATTTTCGTTGGTGTCGTTGTTGCCGAATGACACCGTACCGGTGACCGGCGATCCTCCCGCCGTTGCGTCACAAGTCAGATCGAAAGTCGTGAAGTCTCCGGCGGCGATGGTAGTAGAGCCAAAATTTCCGGCGCTAAATCCCGTGCTGACGATGGGCGGATCGTCGGAGATGATCACCGGATCGGACCCGATGCTGTTGACCCTGATCGTTTGGGTGATCGGCACGCCCAGGGTAGTGCTGCCCAGGCTGTAAGTCCCGCCGTCGTTGATGAGACTGTCATCTGGCGCGCGGACTTCGATTTCTGGCGACGCAACATTACAACGAACCGTAAAATTGAACGGGTTTTCGTTGGCGTCGTTATTGGCAAAGGATACGGTGCCCTCGATGGGCGATCCCAGGGCGGCGGCAGTACAGGTCAGGTTGAAGGTGGTAGATGTTCCTGCCGCGATAGAGGTAGCGGCGAAGGTTCCCGCCGTGAAGTTGCCCGTGACGGTGGGGGGATTGGTCGTGATGCTTAAAGTCGCCGTGCCCGTATTGCGCACTGTGATGGTGCGTACCAGCGGTTCTCCGAGCGGGGTGGTTCCCATCTCATAGATTCCGCCGTCGTTGATTGCGGTGGCGCTGTGGCCTTCTACCGCGATCTCTGGCGCAGTCACGGTACAATTGACCGTGAAGTTGAACGGGTTTTCGTTGCTGTCGTTGTTGCCGAATGACACTGTGCCAACTACCGGCGATCCGAGCGTGCTGGCGTTGCAGGTGAGGCTGAAGGTGGTCGAACTTCCGCCTGCGATGGTGGTTGTGCCAAAGTTTCCGGCGGTGAAGTCGCCCGTGATGGTTGGCGGGTTAGTGGAGATCGTTAGCGGCAGGCTGCCTACGTTGCGCACCGTGATCGTGCGGACCAACGCCGTACCGAGCGGGGTGGTCCCCATGTTGTAGGTTCCGCCGTCGCTGATAGGGGTAGCGCTGTGGCCCTCTGCCGCGATCTCTGGTGCGCTGGGGGCGCACCGGTAAATCTGAACGTTGTCCAGCCACCATCCCAGGTAGCCAAATGAATCGCCGCCGATACGCCAGCGGAACCAAACATTCTGTCCGGCTAGCGAGGTCAGGTTGTAGCGTGAGGAGACGTAGCCGTGACTGTCTACAATGAACGCTGAGCGCCCTTCCAGCGGAGCCATTCCCGTGTCAGACTCCACTACACCGTTGTAGTTTTGTCCGGCCTGGAACAATGCCCCAGCATCCGTCCAGGGACCACCGGAACCAGCCGTCGAGTATTCAAGCACACCGCCGTCAGGTTCCCAAACGTCACCGAAAAAGTCTTCCCATTGTTCAAAACCAAAGGCATGATCGAAGTACAGGTAATAGGCACTGCCTGCGGGGAGAGCCACAGCGGATGTCAACCGTGTGAAGGCGTCGTAATCCACCGAATTGCTGGCTCCATAAAGACCAGGATGATTGACGCCGAAAGCAGATCGCACGCCGCTGATAGCATACGGTACACCTGTATCCATCGCTTCCTGCCAGGCGCTGGTTGTTGGCATCGTCGTGGGATTGATGATAACGCCATCCGTGAAGCCAGCCAGGGTTGCGCCCCCATCACCCTCAAATGTGGTGCTAAAGAGTGCTTCTGTGACAACGTCTCCTGCCGTGGGGCAGAGGGCCGCGCTCGGCGTCCAGTCAATACTCGCGACCGGATCGATGTGCATTTCGGTGGCGTGGACGGCCTCATCCACTTCGGTGCAGTCCGCGGCAGTGATGCCCAACGGATTAGCCCCCGAACGGATGTTGTTACACGCCTGCACCAATGCGACCCCTAACACGTTGTATTCGGCCCCGGAGGTGAGCAGCGTCGTGTTGACTTCGTAGAAGATGGCCGAGGTTTTATCATTGCCCAAAGCCGTAATGGTATACCCGTTGAAGGTTCCGCCGACGGCCAGCAGGTAGGCGGCTTTGTTGCCTACACCTGAGTTGTAATGCACCCCGCCGTTGTCCCCAGTTCCCTGAAAGTACAGGCCGCTTTGGGTGCGATCCGGCTGGGCTGGGCTGCCCGATGGCGGATTCGCCATGTTACGCATTGCGCCGATGGACATATCTTCGCCGATGAGCCACTTTTGGGCGACGGATTCCGTGCCGCCGGTGCTGTTGATCCCGTTCCATTGGTCGGTGAATTCTCCGAAAATGTCGGAGAACATTTCGTTCATCGCGCCCGACTCGTAAAAATAGAACAGGTTAGACTCGTACTGAGTCACGCCGTGCGATAGTTCATGCCCGATTACATCGTCTACGGTAAAGACATCCCCATCGCCATACACCATCTGCGTGCCATCCCAGTAGGCGTTTTCATACGGGATGCCAGCCTCTTCCCGGTAATCGACATTGGAGATCAGATTCAGTCCGGCATTGTTAATGCTGTTGCGCTGATGATGGCTGTCATAATAATTGACGGTGTTGTATGCGAAATAATGCGCTGCATTGGCGCGGGTCGCTGAACCAGTTCCATCGCACGACCCGGCTCCCGTCAGGGCGGTGGGCGGCGTGCTGCACACCAGCGTGCTGGACCCTGTACCCGTGAGGTCGGCGGTATGGTGAGAGTTGTAAGTTGCGCCGGGCGGATTTGCATGGTTCGGCAGCCGGTAGGCTAGGTCAGATGAAATGCCCGTCTCAGGGATCAATTGTTCCGTCTGAACACGCGCCGCACCCGGCTCTTCCCAAAACGTGTCGATCTGGTTGAAGGCCAGGTTAATGCTGCCGAACGAGGCGCTCACCAGCACCAGATACCGGATCGGCAGAGT
>JACRBK010000631.1 GCA_016234525.1 Chloroflexota bacterium | reverse complement strand
GAGTGTGCCAGGAGGGAAACAAGTATTGATCCCCATATGACCAGAAGAAGAATCCAATAGGATCCCCGGTCCCTTCGCAGGACGCTTCTTGTGGGTTGACTGTGCCGGATCCCAAACGTATTAACAACCTCGCTGGCGGCCCAGACAACATAAACGATGATAAATAACCGGGCACCATTGGGAAACCACATCGCCATTTCGACTTCTCCGGGAATCCATGGGTATGCATCCACTATAGCCTTGTTCAAAATTTTGGGAAACAATGGGGGGCAGTGTGCCAGACCCCATAAGCATCAAGCACAGGGCAAAATCAGGGAGAATCAAGTTGCGAACAAAATTCACCTGAGGTTGTTCTCACGTTGCAGTTGATCCATGCCCGCCGCGCCCCCTTTCTCTGCGTAGCCAGAGGGGGTCGCGGGATAGGGGTAAATCTTGGGCGCAGCAAGCCGCGCCCCTACGAAAAAAACAACGCCCGGCTGCGGCAGGGGGTGAGGCTGTTTTGAAGTTAATGAGGTACTGCGTTCTGGTTTTTGTAGCTACGCCTACCGGCTGGAACACTGATCCAGTAGCCGCATCGTGATTTCGCCATGAGTCTGAAAATCAGCAGCCGTCAGGCTGTCGAGGGCGATCCAGCGAGGCGCTTCAGCGTCTTCATCATCCACCTCGGTTTCGGCTAACAGGGTATCAGAGAGAGGCGTACAGCGGTAGTAGAATAAAAAGCCATGAAAGGCCAGATCGAGAGGATCGTAGTAGAAAAAATCCTCATGAAAGTGCAAAAACTCTTCGACAGCAATATCCAGCCCTGTCTCCTCGCGTAGTTCGCGTTTTAGGGCCTGCTCGATAGGTTCGCCCACTTCGACGCCGCCGCCGGGGAGGGTGTATTTCTGCGTATGGCGGCCTCGCATCAACAATACCTGACCCGCATGAAGGGTGATAGCGTAGACGGACGGACGCTGAGTCAGCCGGTTGACGGGGATCTGTTTTCGCTCTCCATGAAGGGTTCGGCATTCCACAAGCATGATTTCTGGCATAATACTTCCTTCGCAGAGCAGAACGGATTTCGCGCGCTGTACAGTGATACACCGCGCGCCCTGAAAATCCGTAATGCAGCAGATAAAGACCGATCACCGCAGCGGCAAATCAGACTTGACCCAACGGGAAATCAGGCGTATGATAGAGAAATGAACGAGCGTTCGTTCTTTATTTTTGTCTCCATATACAAACGAACGTTCATACACAAAAGGAGTGACTCTATGAGTGATTCGAGTACCAAAGGCGACCAGACCCGCGCTGAAATTCTCGACGCAGCCTGGCGGTTGTTTTTGGAGCAGGGCTATCATGGCACAAGTATGCGTGATATCGCCCGCGCTGCCGGGGGGCGTGCCGTCGCCGGGTTGTACAACCACTTTGCCACCAAAGAGACGATCTTTGAGGCGCTGTTTATCGAGCGTAACCCCTATGAGGAGTTATTCGGCGCGCTGGAAAGGGATTTAGAGGGTATCACCGCTGCGCCGGAGTTTGTGCACACCGCGCTGCAATCGGTTTTGCGGGTGATGACCAAACATTATGATTTTTTTCAACTGGCGCAGATCGACGTGCGCGAGTTCGGCGGGCGGCATATCTCACAACTTTTACAAGAAGTCGGTTTCCCGCGGATTGTGCTGTTGGTGGCACGGCTGCAATCGCTGCCCGGTCTCAGACCGTTGGAGCCGGTGGTATGGATGCGCCTGATGGCCTGCATGATTTTGGGCTACATAATCACCGATAAGGTGGCCCCACAGACGATGTTTGGTCAGTTCAACCAGGATGAATGGGCGAGCTTGTTTGCCAACGCCCTGTTGTACGGCATTGCTTCCGATCAAGGAGAGGACGAACGATGACGGCTGCCATTGAAGCCCACGACATTCATAAGAAGTTCCCGAACGGCCCTTACGCGCTGCGCGGGCTGAGTCTTTCGGTGCGGCGCGGCGAAATCTATGGCTTGTTGGGACCCAACGGGGCGGGCAAAAGTACCCTGATCCGCGTGATCGCCGGGCTGCATTCCCCGGATTCGGGACAGGTGCAGGTGCTTGATCACACCATGCCCGATAAAAATGTGCTGGCGCGCGTGGGGTACATGACGCAGGCATCAGCGCTGTATACCGATCTGACGGTGTGGCAAAATGTCGCGTTTTTCGCCGGGCTGATGGGCTGTCGTGACAAAAGCGCCATCGAAGCCGCGATTGAATTTGTCGGGCTGTTAGATCGCAAAAACAGCCTGATCGGTACCCTCTCCGGCGGGATGCGGCAGCGTGTGTCTTTGGCGTCGGTGCTGCCGCACCAGCCCGATCTGATTCTGTTGGACGAGCCGACAGTGGGCGTCGATCCGCAGCTTCGTTTCCAGTTTTGGGATCACTTTCGCCAGATGGCCGCGCGGGGAATCACGCTGCTGGTATCGAGTCACGTCATGGACGAAGCCGAACGCTGTGACCGGCTGGGTTTTATGCGAATGGGGCAGTTGATCGCCGAAGGGACCGCCGCCGAACTGCGTGATCGGGCCGGGACGAATGACCTTGAGCGCGCCTTTTTGCACTTTGCCGAAGAAAAGGGAGTCGACAATCATGAACACTAACCGCCGCAGTTTCATTCTGGCCCGCCGTGTCATCCAGCAGCGGTTAGCCGACCGGCGCACGCTGGCCTTAATGGTCGTCGTGCCCGTGGTTCTGCTCAGTTTTATGGGGCTGCTGATCCGCAACGAACCGGGCAAACTGGTGGTCGGGATCGTGAACGAGGATCAGGGGATCAGCATCGCCGGGGCGACCTTTAACCTGGGGGACCGGATGTTGGCGGTGTTGGATGGTTTTGAGGAATTCGACAGCCAGTCCATGACCGCCGCCGAAGCCCGCCGTAAACTTGATGCAGGTGACGCCGACGCCGTGATCACGGTGGGCGATGGCTTTACCCAACAGGTGATCGAGACGAACCGGCTGGCCCTCGTCGTGGAGTTTGAAGGCTCTAACCCGATGATCTCGGACCGGCTGACCAAACTGCTCGAACGAGTCGCACTGCAAGCCGCTAATGTGGCTGCTGTCGCCGGATCGCCAATGCCTACCGCGAATACGCCGAACACAGCGAACACGACCGGAGTCGAAACGACCATCGAGTCGCGTTATGTGCATGGCGGCGCAGACTATGACACACTCGATTATATGGCCCCGGCGATGATCGGATTCTTCGTGTTTTTCTTCGTCTTTCTGCTGACGTGTATCTCGTTTTTGCGCGAGCGCGTCGCGGGGACGCTCGAACGCCTGCAAGCCACCCCGATCCGCCCACGCGAGATCATCGTGGGTTATATGCTCGGTTTTCTGCTGTTCGGGCTGCTGCAAGGCGCGGTGATGCTGTTGTTCACCGTCTTTGTGCTGGATATTCACTACGCGGGCAACCTGATCAATATCTTCCTGGTCGAAATGCTGCTGGTTGCGCTGTCGGTCAACCTGGGAATTTTCCTGAGCACCTTCGCGCAGAACGAGTTCCAGGTCTTACAATTCATGCCGCTGATCGTGGTGTCGCAAGGGCTGCTCGGCGGCATGATCTGGCAGGTGGAAGATATGCCGGGCTGGTTGCAGCCGGTGTCGCGGGTGATGCCGCTCACCTATGCGAATGAGGCGCTGCGCGATGTGATGATCAAAGGCGAGTCGCTGCTCGATGTGTGGGGATTAGTGCTGATTCTGATCGGTTATGCGGTCTTGTTCGTGCTGCTAGCGGCGCGTACCGCAGGCCGGGCGAAGATTTAGGGATGAGCCTCACCCCCTACCCCCTCTCCAACCGAGTTGGAGAGGGGGTAGGGGGCCGGGGGATGGCGGTAAACCAAATAAATATGCATATAATCTCCGTATCGAATCATCACATGATGAGATTATCGACTCGGAGATGTGGCCCATGAAACGTCGCCTGGGGAGTCTATTC
>JACRBK010000637.1 GCA_016234525.1 Chloroflexota bacterium | reverse complement strand
CCGCCGCGCGTCCGTTTCAGTCAAGTCCACGCGCCAGGTATCGCGCAGCACCCAGCCTACCAGGGTATAGAGGGCATTATTGCCGCGCACCACTTCCATGTGAGTCGTAATCGATCCGGCATCCGGTGAACGCAGCGGGGCCGTAGCCGCCAGCCCTGTGACCACATCCGCTTTTTCAGGGTACAGCAGTTGAGTCAGCTTGAACCAGAGAAGCTGCGCCGCGCGCTGGGTCATCACCTGCACCCACCGCTGCTCACCTTCCCCCACGCCGCCCAACACCACCGTCTCGTCGCTTTCCGTGCGGCTGACGAACAAGTCGGTGGAAAGGCCGTACTGGATACGATGTGGATCAGTACTCATACCGGACTGCCTCAGCATCATTGGTTGATGCCCCCATCAAGATATTATAAACGCTTTTTATCTCAGTATAAAATGAGTATGGGTACAGCACAATCCCCTGTCATGAAGCATTAGCGGTTCCTTAACAAAAATGAACAACATATATTGTATTTTACTAACTAAAGGGTGTGTGGTGGACGATCCGCTTCAGGTTATAATATGAATAGTCCGTATATGATACCGTGTGCGGCAGGCAGTGTCCCGACAAAATAGTATACGCAAGGATAGGATTATGGTTCCATACCGCCGTATAATCTGGGTCGTGCTTGCTGTTACCGCGTTGTTCGCCCTGTCTCCGGCAGAGGCGGCCCCGCTGCGCCAGGATGGATTGAGGATTGTTTATAACGAAACGGTGCAGGGGACCATCACTGACAGCAGTAGCGATCAGGAATGGCAGTTCAGCGGCCACACGGGCGACCTGCTGCTGATCGATTTGCGCGCCAACGTCAGCGGATTAGATACCTATTTGACGCTGCTAGGGCCGGATGGCAGTTCGCTGCGCACCGACGACGATGGCGGCGACAGCACCAATTCGCGCATCGGTCCTTACCAGCTTGCGAGCGACGGTGATTATACCATCGTGGCCGCGCGCTACAGCGGGACCGGAGAATATTCGCTGGAACTAAAAGACCTGCGTACCCTGCCGATGATCACCGATGGGAAGCCGCTGGTCGGAGCGCTCAATGCCGCCCACACCAACGACTATTTTTTGCTGTCGGGCGATCCCGATCAACCGGATGCAATCTGGAGCCTGGGGATCACTGGCGACAATCCCTATGCTCTACCCTATTTATCCCTCTATGGGCCGGGCGGCTACATCAGCGGCACAGAAACCGCTGAGGATTACGAACACCTGGACCCGATTGTCACTTTTCCTGAGCAGGCGTATGTGGTGGTGGTCAGCATGAATGCGGGCGGCGGCGAGGGAAGCTATGAGCTGCGCCTCACTCCGTCTGAGGCGGATGTGCTGGCCGATGGTGTGGTACAAGAAGGTGAACTCGATGAGGACACCTATTCACAGCAGCACTATTTTCGCGGACAGGAGGGAGATCGCGTGCGGGTGACAGTCGAGGCCGACGGGGAAATTTCGCCAGGGCTGTATATCTCTTCAGCGGACCGGAGCGTGATCCTGTTTTCGAACGACGGTGAATTTACCGAGCGTATGACGATCTTGATCGAACTCCCCAGCAGCGGCGTGTATCTGCTGGAAGTGATCGATGGCAGTTACCAGGGCAATCGTGGCAGTTATACGCTGCGATTGGACTGGCAGGAATAAGCTTTCAGCTTTTAGCCATCAGCTTTCAGCTTTCAGCAAAAATGGCCTCACCCCCTACCCTCTCTCCACCCCAGTTGGAGAGAGGACCGCAGCCGGGCAGGTTTTCGTAGGGGCGATGCTTGCGTCGCCCTGCCCCTACTGCTTGGACTGACCCGGAGGACGACCGGGCGAATTTGTGTAGGGATGCTACGGCCCTACCATTTTCGACAGATTCCCCGGTCGCTGGCAGTAGGGCCGTTTACCGTCTAAGATCGTCTCCACACCGTGAAGCACGGGCGAGGTTCAGAACAAACCCCAGTCGCTCAACACACCCTCTTCAGCCATCGACGGATCCCAGGGGGTCATGCCGACTTCAATGGTGGTGGGCAGGCCAATCGCCTCTTGGGCGGTGCGGCGCGATTGTTCGAGAAGCTGCGGCGCATAGGGGCAAAACGGCGTGGTCATGATCATCACCACGTGCAGGCGGTCCGGCTGTACATCCACCTCGCGCACCAATCCCAATTCAACCACGCTCAACCCGATCTCCGGGTCATATACGTCGCGCAGCGCCGTAATCACCTGCTCGCGTTTTTCTTCCAATGTCATCTGGCTCACATCTTTAGGTGTATCCGACATCACAACCTCCTATCATTTTTTAGAGTATAAAACACCGCTGATCAAAAAACCACTCGCTAGATTAATAATTTATAAGATATTCGTTTTCTTTATTGTTCTTTCAGGCACAAAATGTTATAATCCCAATAGACTTTTTGCGAAACATTCTCATTTGAGCGACACTACACTCGTTTTAGCATCCTGGTTCAGTGAGAACATTCCCGCCTTGCGCGGTTGTCATCTAACGTTTTTGATGAAGGAGAATCTACCCACCTATGGGCGCTGCACTCGAAATCCGTAATTTGCATGTCAGCGTAAATAACCAGTCGATCCTCAAGGGTGTGAATTTGATCGTCCAGCAGGGCGAAATTCACGCGCTGATGGGGCCGAACGGCTCTGGCAAAAGCACCCTCTCGAATACCATAATGGGCCATCCGGCCTACGAAGTCACCGCCGGTCAGGTTATTTTCGACGGGGTTGACCTGTTGGAACTCGAAACCGACGAACGCAGCCGCCTGGGAGTCTTCATGGCGTTTCAATACCCGGTAGCGATCCCTGGTGTGACTGTGGCTAATTTTCTGCGCAACGCGATCAACGCCCGGCGAAAAGTCGCAAATGTCGATGATAAGGGCATCCCGATCCCGCAGTTTCGCAAGTTGATGATCGAAAAGATGGACATGCTGCACATGGATCACACCTTCGCCGGACGGTATCTCAACGATGGTTTTTCGGGTGGTGAGAAAAAACGCGCCGAAATTTTGCAGATGGCGATTTTGGAACCCAAGATCGCCGTGATGGATGAAACTGACTCCGGCCTGGATATTGACGCGCTGCGCGTCGTCTCAGATGGCGTGAACCGGCTCTACAACGCCGATCTGGGCGTGCTGGTTATCACCCACTACCAGCGGATGCTCAATTACATCAGGCCGCAGTTTGTGCATATCATGATGAACGGCCAGATCGTCGAGAGCGGCGGCCCTGAACTGGCGCTCACCCTGGAAGAACGCGGTTACGACTGGCTTCGCGAAAAACAGAATGGCGAAAACTAGCTCTCAGTAGTCAGCAGTCAGCCGTCAGCAAAAACAAAAGCTGATAGCTGAAAGCTGATGACTGATGGCTTTCATGGGAGCAAATCTAATGAGCGATGCCGAACAACTTAAGGGTTTTCGTGAAACCTACGACGAGCAGTACGGGTTTAGCGACCCTGATCAATATGTTTTCCGGGCGCGTAAGGGCTTAGATGCGCAGGTCGTCGGCGAGATCAGTGAAATGAAGAACGAGCCGGAATGGATGCGCACCTACCGCTTGAAAGCGCTGGATATCTATCTCAGCAAGCCGGTTCCCACCTGGGGGCCAGACCTTTCGGGCCTGCGCGATGACGACATCTACTTTTTCGTCAAGCCTGCCGGGGAAGAAGCCAAGTCCTGGGAAGACGTGCCGGATAATATCAAGAAGACTTTTGACCGGCTGGGCATTCCTGAAGCCGAGCAGAAGTTTTTGGCCGGAGCCGGGGCGCAGTACGACTCGGAAATGGTCTATCACCAGATCAAAAAAGAACTCGAACGCCAGGGCGTGATTTTCAAGAGCATCGAACACGGCCTGCGTGATCATGAAGACCTGTTCCGCGAATATTTCGGTACAGTGATCCCCGCTCACGACAACAAATACGCGGCGTTGAACGCGGCGACATGGTCGGGTGGGTCGTTCATCTATGTGCCGCCGGGGGTGAAGATCGAAATGCCCCTGCAAGCCTATTTCCGTCTCAATACAGCCAGCATGGGCCAGTTTGAGCGCACGATGATCATCGTGGACGAAGGCGCATTTTTGCACTACGTCGAAGGCTGCACCGCCCCCAGTTACACCACCGACAGCCTGCACAGCGGTGTGATCGAGATCATCGTCAAACGCGGCGGGCGTTCGCGCTACAGCACGATCCAGAACTGGTCGAACAATGTGTATAACCTGGTGACTCAGCGCGCGATGGTCTATGGCGATGCGAGTCACGAGTGGGTCGATGCCAACCTGGGCAGCAAGATCACCATGAAATACCCCTCGGTGTACCTGATGGAACCGGGCGCGCACGGCGAGATTCTCTCGATTGCGTTCGCGGGCAAGGGTCAGATTCAGGACGCGGGCGGCAAAGCGGTGCATGTTGCCAAACACACCACCAGCCAGATCATCAGCAAATCGATCTGCAAAGATGGCGGGCGCAGCAGCTACCGGGGCCTGCTCAAAGTGCATCCCGACGCGGCTTACTCGAAGAGTACCGTCGTCTGCGACGCGCTGCTGCTGGACGATCACAGCGAATCGGACACCTACCCCTATATCGAGATCGAGAATCCCTACGTCACGGTGGGTCACGAAGCGACGGTAAGTAAGATTGGGGAAGATCAACTCTTCTACCTGATGAGTCGCGGCCTCAACGAAGACGAAGCGAACGCGATGGTCGTCAACGGCTTTTTAGAGCCGCTGACCAAAGAACTGCCGATGGAATACAGCATCGAAATGAACCGTCTGATTCAGCTTCAGATGGAAGGCTCAATCGGTTAGGGTAGCTGTCAGCCTTCAGCTATCAGCAAGAACAGCCTCACCCCCTACCCCCTCTCCATTAAAAATGGAGAGGGGATGACAGCCGGACGGATTGTTGTAGGGGCGCTGCTTGCCGCGCCCGGTTTTTCCCCTCTCCACCAGCGCAGCGCAGTGGGGAGGGGATCAAGGGGTGGGGCTAACTTTGGTATCATTGAGATTAAAAAACACAACAGGACTTGAACCTGTGGCAACTCGCCGACGTGCTGCACGCGAATTTATCGCGCCGCCCCTCACCCGCGACATGGTCGAGGCGCTGAGCGCGCGTTATAACGAACCGGACTGGCTGCGCCAGAAACGCCTGGATGCCTGGACAGTCTACGAATCTCTGCCGATGCCGACCACCAAAGACGAAGCGTGGCGGCGCACCGATTACCGGCATATTGATTGGGCGTCGGCAGGCGTTCTGCTCACGCCGAACGGAGGCCGGGTCGAAGAAATCCCCGCGGCCAACCGCGAACCCCTGCTCGGCGAAGAACAGGGCGGGATGGTGGCGTTTGTCGATGACGGACTGGTCTATCATGATGTTGATCAGCGTCTGCGCGATCAGGGCGTGATCTTCACCGACCTGCGCACCGCCGCGCGTGAGTATCCTGACCTCGTGCGCGCCCATCTGGCGACCGAAGCGGTCCCGGCGGATCAGGGGAAGTTCGCGGCGCTCAACGCGGCGCTGTGGACGCATGGCGTGTTTTTGTATGTCCCGCGTGGACAGGCCGTGCAGCTTCCCGCGCACAGCATTTTTTATGCGAACCGCCCCGGCGCGGTGATAGGCCGGATTCTCGTGGTATTGGAAGACGGCGCGAGCATTGACTATCTGCACGAGAGCCTGTCGCCAGACCTTAACGCCGATGCGAGTTTTATCGGCGCGGTGGAATTGATCATCAAAAACAATGCCTCGCTGCGGTTTGTCAACCTGCAAGACTGGGGCCACAGCATGTTCGAGTTCAGCCACCAGCGCGCCCGCGTCGGCAACGACGGCCAGTTAGACTGGGTGTCCGGGCAGATGGGCGGCAAGATGATCAAAGCGTTTTTGGAGATCGAACTCGACGGCAAAGGCAGTTGGGGCCGCATGAGCGCGATGTATTTTACCGACGGCAGCCAGTTTATGGACCTGGATACACAGCAGAATCACAACGCGCCGCATACTACATCCGACCTGCTGTTTAAGGGTGTGCTGAAAGATCAATCGCGCAGCGTGTGGCAGGGCATGATCAAAGCCCTTCCTGGCGCGCAAAAAACCGACGGTTTCCAGGCGAACCGCACCGTGATCTTGGGCGGCGAAGCCCGCGCCGACAGCATCCCCGGCCTGGAGATTCAAGCCGACGATGTGCGCTGTACGCACGCCTCGGCTACCGGGCAGATTGACGAAGAAGTGTTGTATTACCTGATGAGTCGCGGTTTGCCGCGCATGGAAGCGATCAAACTGACAATAGATGGCTTTTTTGTGCCGGTGCTGGATCGTATTCCGTTCGAGCCGGTACGCGAGCGCATGATGGCGTATGTCGAGCGTAAGCTGTTGGGGAGTTAGCCCCTTGCCAATCACACCGGGCCTCCAGGCCCGGTTTTAATTTATTTCCATCTGGTTTATCGAATAAATGCCGCGAAAGGCTGACCAAACTGATGTCAAATCATAACCATTCACCGCTTGACCTTCAGGCCATCCGCGCCGACTTCCCGATCCTGGACCAGGAAGTACACCCCGGCAAGCGGCTGGTTTTTCTCGATTCGGCTGCCAGCAGCCAAAAGCCGCGCCAGGTGATCGACGCCATGAGCCACTATTACGAATTCGGCCATGCCAACGTTCACCGGGGGATTCACGTGCTCAGCGAGCGTGCCACTGACGCCTATGAAACGGCCCGCGACAAGGTGCAGCACTTTATCAATGCCCGCTCGCGCCGCGAGATCATTTATGTGCGCAACGCCACCGAAGGTTTTAATCTGGTCGCGGCAACCTGGGGCCGCGCCAATCTGGTCAGCGGCGATGAGATCGTGTTGAGTGTGATGGAACATCACAGCAATATCGTTCCCTGGCAGATTCTCGCCGCCGAAAAGGGGATCACTATCCGCTACATTCCGATCACGCCGGACGGGCAGCTTGATCAAGCCGCCTATGCGGAATTTTTGCGCAGCGGGCGGGTGAAACTGGTCAGCGTGATGCACGTCAGCAACGTGTTAGGCACGGTCAACCCGATCCGCGAAATGGCCGCGCAGGCACACGCCGTCGGCGCGCTGTTTATGTCGGATGGTGCGCAAGCCGTCCCCCATCTGAAAGTAGACGTTCAGGCGCTCGATGTAGACTTTATGGCTTTCTCCGCGCACAAAATGGCCGGACCGACCGGGATCGGCGTGTTATATGGCAAACGCGCCCTGCTCGAAGCGATGCCCCCCTACATGGGCGGTGGAGACATGATCCGGCGTGTGACGCTGGAAGGCAGCGATTGGAACGAACTGCCCTATAAGTTTGAGGCCGGAACTCCTGCCATCGCGGAGGCCGTCGGCTTAGGCGCGGCGGTGGACTATCTGAATACCCTGGGCATGGAAAACATCCTGGCCCACGAACGCATCGTCGCCGATTACGCGCTGGATCGCCTGTACGAAGTGCCCGGCCTGACCGTCTACGGCCCCGACTCTGACAAACGAAACGGGGTCGCCGCTTTCACGCTCAAAGATATTCACGCCCACGACATCGCCCAACTGTTGGACGAACACGGGGTCGCGGTGCGGGCGGGGCATCACTGCGCCATGCCGCTGCACAAGATTCTCGGAGTCGCCGCCACTGCGCGGGCCAGTTTTTATGTATACAGCACGACAGAGGATGTAGACGTATTGGTTGAAGCGATCTACAATGCGCGGAAAGTGTTCACCCGGTAGGCACACATGGACCTCTATCTAGACAATATCATTGATCATGGGCAAAACCCGCGTAACTTCGGCGAACCGCTGAATCCTGCGGATATAGACTACGAAGACGAAAATCCTTTCTGCGGCGATCATCTGCACCTGACCGTGCAGCTTGACGAGGAACAACGGGTCAAAGCGGTCTCGTGGGAAGGTCACGGCTGCACCATCAGCCAGGCGTCCGCGTCGATGTTGGGCGAGGAGATTATCGGCAAAACGATGGACGAACTGCGCCAGTTTGACCGGCAGGCGTTGATGGATTTGTTGGGCATCACGCTCAGCCCTACCCGGCTGAAATGCGCTTTACTCTCGCTGAAAGTTCTCAAAGCGGGAGCTTATGGGCTGACGAATTGGCCCGGCGAAGATGAGGATAGATAACTCCTATGGCCGTTTTTCTCGAAGGGCGCGCCAGCACCGACGCGCTGGCGGCGCTCAGCCATGCCCAAAAAGAAGCAGAACGGCGGCATGGTAATTATATCGATGTCGAACACCTGCTGATGGGTCTGACGCTGCACACACATGGCACCGCGTATGATCTGTTACAACATTACGGGGTAGATACCCGCTCGATTTATCAACAGATCGCGGCGGGCGTGGGCATGGAACGCCCGATCCCGGCCCCGGTGAAGGGTCTCAGCCGGGGAAGCAAAACCCTGTTGGAACGAACGACCACCGAAATGAAAGAACTCAACCAGCCAGTGATGGATACCGGGCACCTGCTGATCAGTCTGATGAGTGAATCTGATGGTGTGGTGCATGAGACGCTGACTGGCCTGCCTTTCACCATCGACGATGCGCGTACATTTATGCGCCAACAGCCCGCCGCGCAGCCTGCCGCCGTCATGCCGCCGCCCTCTCAACCGGCAGTGAACAGCGCCCCCATCAAACGCGAAGTCGTGATCGTCCCTATGCGCAAAGGGAGCGCGCAGCGCCAGCAAACCGGTGGGCAAGCAGGCAAGACTGCCGCCAAAAGTGGCAGCAACCGGATGTGGATTCTGGCAGGGATCGGTCTGCTGGTCGGTTATATGGCGGTCGTTCTGCCGGGCCATTCGGCGTTTACGTTTTTGTTCATCCTGGGCGGCTGGATATTCTCGCTCACGCTGCACGAATTCGCACACGCGCTGGTCGCCTATATGGGCGGCGATTATACTGTCAAGGATAAAGGCTACCTCTCGTTCAACCCGCTTCGATATATGCACCCGATGCTCAGTATCGTGATGCCGCTGCTGTTTTTGGCGATGGGCGGAATCGGTCTGCCGGGCGGCGCGGTTTATATCGAGCGCCACCGCCTGAAAAACAAGTGGTGGGGCGCGGCAGTCTCGGCGGCAGGTCCCGCCGCGAATCTGCTGCTGGCGTTCGTGCTGTCGCTGCCCTTTTTGGTCGGCGCGGTGGATGTGACCCAGATCGAATTTAAGATGGTGTTCGACCTCCCCGCCGGAGAGGGATCGTTCTGGCAGGATACCACCATCTGGTCAGCGGTGGCCTTTTTGATCATGCTGCAAATCACAGCGGTGTTTTTTAACCTGCTGCCGATTCCCCCGCTGGATGGTTTCGGTGTGTTGGAGCCGTTTCTGGATGATCGCACGCGCTTTCAGCTTCGCCAGTTGGGCATGTTCGGGCTGCTGTTGATCTTCATGGTGCTGTGGACTCCGCTCGGCACGCCCTTCTGGAATATGATCCTGGATGCGACAGAGAGTCTCGGTGTTCCCGGCTGGCTGGTCAGCGAAGGATTCAGGAATTTCCTGTTCTGGCGCGAGCCGCCGTCATAAGCGACGTTTTACCCCTATCCCCTCTGTCAATTTGTGTAGGGGGAGGGCTATGCACTTTGAGAAAATAATCCGGTTATGTTGAGGGGCGAAGTCAAAAGCGACCTCACCCCCTACCCCCTCTCCAACCCAGTTGGAGAGGGGACTACCGCCGATCCTTCTCCCTCTTTCCCCGCTGCGCAGAGAAAGGGGGATGGGGGGATAGGGGTAAATCCGTATGACCCGATTAAATCGTAAAAGTGCATTGCCCTGCCCGTTCTGGGCGAGGCAAGCCTCGCCCCTACAAAAAACGATCTGGCTGCAACCGGATAGGGGATGAAGACAAACTTGGGTTATATAACCTGATTCTAAAGAAGGAAAATTTCATCTTGCCCCGCTTTATCACCATAACAAACACGTCCGACATCGGCCCCGGCGAGCGCGATATTTTCGAGGTCGAGGATCTGTATATCGCCGTCTTTAACGTGGGCGGAATCTACTACGCGATAGAAGACATCTGCACGCACGACGACGGCCCGCTGGTTGAAGGCGATCTGGATGGCTTTGAGATCGAGTGTCCCCGGCATGGGGCGCGTTTCGATGTTCGCAGCGGCGCGGTGCGGCAGATGCCCGCCGTCGTGCCGGTTAAGTGGTTTCCGGTGCGCGTCGAGGGTGACGCGGTTCAAGTAGGATTAGATGACTGATGATTCTCTTTCAATATGATTCCGACCTGCTCGAAAAATATCCAGCTATTCGCGGCGGCGTGATTTTGGCAAGCGGCCTGCACAACGGCCCGACTCCCCCCGCCCTGGCCGAAGCGTTTGTGAAAGAACAGCAGAAAGTATTGCAGGAAATCGGCGAGACTCCGCTCTCTGATCTGCCGACGCTGGCCGCGTGGCGGCGGGCGTTTAGCGCCTTTGGGGTTAAACCGACGCAGTATCGCAGCGCCGCCGAAGCCCTGCTGCGCCGCCTGACCAAACAGGGCGATATTCCGTCGCTTAATCTGCTGGTCGACCTGGGAAATCTGGTCAGCATTCGCTACCGGCTCCCGGTGGCGGTGTTTGACCGGCGGGCGATCTCCGGCGCGATGACGGTTTGTTTTGCGCAGGGTGATGAACGTTTTACCGATCTGGGAAATACCGAGATCGAACACCCGGAACCCGGCGAAGTGATTTTTGTGGACGACACCAAACAGGTGAATGCGCGGCGTTGGTGCTGGCGGCAGAGTGATCAGAGCGCGGCCCGCGACGATACCACCGCCGCCCTGATCACCATCGAGGGTCATCACGCTAGCGCCGAAGCGGACCTGCGCGCCGGGCTGGATGATCTGCAAACCCTGCTCAAAACCTATGTGCCGGGCGTAACGCTCAAAGCCGATCTGCTCTCCTCCACTCACCCGGCGTTTGCCGAGTAATCTCCACTTCTCAGCTTGTGCTAAGATAAAGATAGCTATATTCCCTGGGCGGCAATACCGCTGTCCAGGGTGAGTTATTTTCAGGAGATAACTTATGGCTGCCAAAAAAATCTTGATGTTGGTCGGTGATTATGTCGAAGATTATGAAGTGATGGTCCCATTCCAGATGTTACAGATGGTGGGCCATACCGTTCATGCGGTCTGCCCGAACAAAAAAGCCGGGGACTTCGTGCGCACCTCGATTCACGATTTTGAGGGCGAACAGACCTACAGCGAAAAACGCGGGCATAACTTCACCCTCAACGCGACCTTTGCCGAGATCAATCCTGCCGATTATGACGCCCTGGTGATCCCTGGCGGGCGCGCCCCGGAATATCTCCGCCTGAATGATCGGGTGATCGAGATGACCTGTTACTTTTCCGACACCAAAAAGCCGATTGCCGCGTTATGTCATGGGCCGCAGATATTGGCCGCGGCGGGCGCGCTGAAAGGCCGCACCGCGACGGCTTACCCTGCCGTTGGCCCTGAGGTCACTCTCGGCGGCGGGACGTTTAAGGGCGTGCCCGTCGATGAGGCGGTGGTGGATGGTAACCTCGTAACCGGCCCCGCCTGGCCCGCGCACCCGAAATGGATCGCCGCCTTCTTGAAAGTGTTGGGCACGAAGATCGAACCGTAAAAACAACCCCCTCTTCCTGATTCGCAGCGGGGAGGGGGGGAAATTTCCCCTTCTAATATCACAACCCCAAATCGTCTCCGAACACGACATACTGTATGTCAGTGCGCGTATCTCTTCACTTTGAAAGGGAATAGTATGAAAAAGTTCCTCGTTTTTGCGGTTCTATTGACCCTGCTGCCCCTGGCGGGTATTTCGAATGATCGGGCCGAGGCAGCGACCGCCACCTTCAATTTTAACGGGGCGAGTGTGGGCACCCCCTGCGTTGACATCATCAACGCCGATCCGAATCTGATCGCCACTGAAGACGGAGCCTCTGCCATCAGCGCGACCAATAACGCAGGTGGCAGCGCCCCTGAATGCCATATGGATGGCGCGACTGTATTTCGGATCGGTCCAGCCAGCGGGATGTTGGTGGGGGTAAATTTTCTGTACAGCGGCTCGTTTTATATCGAGTTTTATAATTCCGTGACAAGCACCGTCGTTCATACAGAGAGTTTTAGCGGAACGGGCGCCTATGCCTACTCTGGGGCAGAGTTCGATGATATTTATCTGCGCGCAGGTGGCGAGTCAGGCGGTTACATTGATAACGCCAGTGTCATTACCGACGATCCTTCGGACACCGAGACGGTCCAGGCGCCGGGCTGCGATCAGTTGTTCCCGATCCTGAGTTCGGCCTTAGTGACTTTCCACCAGCCAGGTTTCTGGCGACCAGGCGGCGATGAGATCGTGCTGCCTCCTGATAAAACCAAGCTGGACGTGCTGCACGATGTCGATCAGAACGGTCAGGACGAATTTCTGGTTATCGCACGCGGGATGCTGGGCGATGAGCCGTGGGTGGGCCTGTTTATCGGTGCCTGTCACCCTGTTTATGTGCCGCTCGCCAATGTGACGCTGCTCAGACCGATGGAGTGGTAGTTTCTGGGGATTTCTTCCCCTTCCTTCCCTTTCCCCCCGAAACGCCTCCTCTCCGAGTGAGTTGGAGAGGAGGCAGGGGAAGAGCACTAACCCTACGGCGTTATACCATCGGGAATCTCTGCCGGATCAAATGACTCGTTGACCTGGCTGTAAGAATCACTGCGCACCATGCTGGTGGTAAAATCGATCTTGGCGTTCGGGGAGATACCCTGCCCAAACTGCTGCGGGCTGAGGTCCAACGCCTGGAGCGTTATACGAGACTCGATCAGATAGGGCGTATTGTCGTCGGGATTAAGGACATAGGTCAGGCTGCCCATCGTCTCGCCACTCAGGCTGATGATCATCGCCGTAACCGACGGATCAACCACGCTGGTGTTAAACAACGACTGGATCGCCTCAACGCCCAGTTCGACGGTGATAATCTCAACAGGCGTGCCATCGTCCAGGGTCCCGGTTTCCAGCGTCACCGTT
>JACRBK010000108.1 GCA_016234525.1 Chloroflexota bacterium | reverse complement strand
CAGCCGAATATTTCTGTGCCGCACGGCTGCTAAACCTGCTTGCGCAAAGGCGCTTGTGTAAGGTTAAGGGAAGGGATATAATTATACCGAACTTTTGTGTTATTGTCTATCACATCAGCGGTCATTTTACCCCGGAGAACGAAAACCAATGCGAGTATCGGTTTTGCAAGAGAATCTGCACAAGGGACTGAGCATCGTCAGCCGCGCGATCCCGTCCCGCCCGACGCTGCCTATCTTGGCGAACGTTATGATTGCAACAGATGACGCGCGCTTGCAGCTTTCGGCGACCAACCTGGAACTGGGCATCACGGCCTGGATCGGGGCCAAAGTCGAGCAGGCAGGAGCCATCACTGTTCCGGCTCGCACCCTGCAAGAACTCGTCGGTACACTGCCACCAGAGCGTGTTGACATGGATATGGACATTCGTACCCTGACCATGCGCCTGCGCTGCGGCGCGAAATCGGCCAATATCAAGGGCATGGATGCGGCAGAATATCCGCTGATCCCGGAATTTGACGCAGAGCGAGCGGTTCCAGTGAACGCGCGCGCGTTTAAAGAGATGGTGGATCAGGTAGGGTTTGCCGCGGCCAAAGAAGACAACCGCCCGATCTTAACCGGCGTGCTGCTGCGTTTTGAGGGGGATACCCTGACAATGGCGGCGGCGGACGGCTACCGGCTGGCCGTGCGCACCACGCAGCTTGAATTTGGCGTGGGCGATCAGAAGATCGAACCGCTGATTGTCCCGGCGCGAGCGCTCAACGAAGTGGCGCGTATTATCAGCGACGAGGACGACGAGGTGATGATCGGCTTGCCGGATAATCGCGGGCAGGTGATGTTCAGCCTCAAGACCGTGTTAGTCGTATCGCAGTTGATCGAAGGCAAGTTCCCTGATTACGAAGCAATCATTCCGCGCAGCCACCAGACACAAATCCTGGCGTACACCGATGATCTGTTGGCCGCGTGTAAGAGTTCTGAAGTGTTTGCGAAAGATTCAGCCAATACCGCCCGCATTCTGATCGAGCCGAGCACCGTGCCGAATACGCCGGGCCGGATCACTGTGGCGGGTAAATCGCAGGAAAAAGGCGACGCCGAAGCGCCGATTGATGCCAGTATTGACGGTCAGGCTGTCGAGGTGGCGTTTAATATCCGCTATCTGATCGACGTGCTGAATGTGATCCGCGAAGAACAGGTCGTTTTAGAAACCAGCGGCCCCACATCGCCGGGTGTGGTGCGTCCTGCTGGGCGCGATGACTTTACACATGTGATCATGCCTATGTCCACCGGGCGTTAGTCAGTCAGAGGAACGGTGATGCTGTTCATCATTTTTGGCACTCGTGTGCGCCATTCGGTGATCGGAGAGGGGCAGTTCTACTGCCCCAAATGTCAGGCCAAGCGCGCTTATAAACATAAACGCGCCTCGCGCTACTTTACCCTCTACTTTGTTCCGTTGATTCCAATGGGCAAAATGGGGGAGTTTATTGAGTGCCAGGCCTGCGGCATCGCGTTTGAAACTTCCGTTTTACAGCTTAAAGCGCCGGTTCAGCCGCGTGTCACACCCGCGAATCTCGCGGCGCTGATCAATACCCTGCCCACCCGCCTAAGTACCGGGACGCCGGTGGAATATCTTGTGCGTGATATGACAGCCGCCGGTCTAGATCGGCAGGCGGCGCTTGATCTGATCACGCCTCACCTGACAGCGGGACGCAAGACCTGCTCTACCTGCGGGCTGAGCTATGCGGCGGCGGTGAGTACGTGTGCGGAATGTCACCAGCCGGTATAAACGGTGAGCAATCCCGATAACTATTAACACAAACAGGCCGCTCAGCACGGCCTGTTTTATTGTTGGGCATTTGAAAATAGGAATTGCAGTGATCAGGGGGTTACGATCACCGGAAGCTGCATCAGATCACCATTGGCGGCGATTAAATGTGTTGCCAGCCAACCGGTATACAGCGCGTTCTGCACTTGAATCCATTCCCCGCTTTCGCTGCGCCCAATCGCCGCAAATATCCGGCTGTTGGGAACCAGATCAATCACATCGGCATCAGTATCTGGCGCAGCACGCACATTAACGGCAGCTTCCAATGTGCGTACGGTTGCGCGCAGCCCGGAAGGAAAACGCAGCTTGACCGGCGCTTCGGTCGCCGCGACCAGCACGATTGCCGGAGGTTGAGTCGTGCAGTCGATAGGCGTGGTATCGAGCGGCGTGCGGCGATCCGCCAGACACACCTGACCGATCAAGGCCCCTTCGCCCGCGACACGCAGCGGCAGCCGTACTTCCAGCGCCTCGGCGATAACCACCTGTCCATCAGCGATAGGGATCAAGGAGTCTGGTCCGACTATCTGCATCACTTCTTCGGCTGTGATCAAAAGCTGCCTATCGACTACTCCATCACCATTCAGTTCGATGTCCAACGTCAGCCGGACTTCGGGGTTAGGCATTTCGGCGACTTCGACCAGCAGGTACAAGAAACTGTCATCGCGGAACGCCCGCACACTCTGAATATCGTAGCGGTCGATCAGTGCATCTCCTGTTTCATCGACAATCAAAGGAGAAACACCCTGCCATTCAGGGCCGCTACCATCCAACGCCAGCCAGGTATAATTGGTCGGCAGACCGGGCCAATCTCGCACCGGCAGGTCCAACAGCCAGGCGGCGGTCCGCTGCGCCATAATCCAATTTCCCAGATAGAGCGGGGTCACCCCATCACGATCCAGCGACAACCCGAAACCGTTCTGGAACAGTTCAGAATCGCCCAACACCATCACCCGCGACTGAGTGCGCGTGTTTTCGCCTATGGCCCCGACTAACAACCGGCCCAGCTTGTCTTTATCCAGGTTGATTTCGAGAGGATCGGGAGGCTGAACATTGGGGAATACTTTCGGATTAGTCTCCCCGTATCCCTGACGGGTGTACAGCAGCGGCATCGCATAACTGTGCAGCCCAAAAGGTTCTACCGTGAGCGAACGCGCGCCCCACATCTGGACCGGAATATCCGGGCCGATTAAGGGTTGGCTCACCGGATGCTGCACTACATTTTCAGGATAGGCTTGAAAATAGGTTGCATACTGGCTGGAAATAGACGGCTGGCTGAACCAGGGTTCGACCACCATTGTATCTTGCAGGCCAATGCCATAATAAAGCATCAGCAGCACCGCTAACCCGCCGTTAGACCGTTCAGAGGCCGCCGCGACACTGCCTTCGCCGCGTTCAACCATCAGGCCAATGGGGTCAATGGCTAACAACAGGCTGCTTCCGTGCGCCATGCGCCGCCACAGCCGTGCTAATTGAGCTACAGACAACTGTCGAAGTGGGCGCGCCAGTACGATCACCTGTGTTTCTTCAGGCAGATCGCTGTTCAGGTCTTGCCATTGCGTGCGCGCCCCCAGGTCTTCAAACATCTGCCGCAAACGCGAAAGGCTGTCTGGCCCGGCATCGGAAACGACAGTGGTTACTAACCCGGCGTCTTCAATAAACACGACCAGCGGGCGCTCTGACTCCTCTTGAGCGTACCCTGAAAAAGGGCGCACTTCGAGCAGCAGCGCACTCAACAGTAAAAAACAAATGATCCGTCGCATCGCCGGACTCACGGTTAAGAACTGGCTGTAGGCGTAGCCGTTGGTTCTGGCAGTGGAGTGGGCGATGGCGTGGTGGTCGGAGTTGCTGTCGGCGCGGGGGTAGGGAACGCGATTTCGCCCGCAATCGATTCAGCATCCAACAGCCAGGCTACCGTATTGACCAAAAAGCGCACATTGTCAGGATACATAAAAGATGCGCTGTAAGAAGGCGATGTTTGCAGCCCGCCGCCGTTCGTAGCGAAATCCCGGTCGCCGATCAACATGATGCGCCCGCCGTTGACGATATTGTCCATCGCCGCTGCCAACACCAGATTGGTGCGGGTCGTATCGGTGTCAATATTGAACTGGACATAACCCGTTTGCAGATAGGTGACGAAGTCTTTTTCGCCATAATACTGGCTGTCGGAATAGACCAACGGCGTCACCTGCACTTCACGCGGCGTCGTATCGACTTCGATAGAGCGTGTTCCGAAGAAGTTCAGGCCGATTTCGAGTCCCTGGGTGGTTGGGTGCAGCGAGTTAATGCTGGTCGCCAGAATATTCGAGATAAGAATCGGGGTATCCTCAGCCGGGCCGGGCGCGGGGGTAGGTTGACCCTCTTTGGGGCGGGGAGTAGGCGGCACCACCGGGCGTACTTCACCGCTTTCGGTGACGACCACATCATCCCGCACACGCAGTCCCATATCATCCCACATAAGCTGGAACAGCCCGGCATTTGATTTAAAGGCTTTGCTAGGCGCTACGGCTGGCTCGGCCAGCACCAGCAGCCGCCCACCGCCTTGCAGATAGTCCCACAACCACGCGGTTTGTTCTGGCGTGATGTCATTGATTGGGCCAGCAATGACCAGCAGATCGGCTTCAGCAGGAATCCCATTACGCCATTCGAGTGTGTACAGGTCAGCCCCCAAAAGTTCGATCAAACCCGCCAGGCGCGACAACCCCACCGACGACCGATCAAAACGGCTGGCTTCTCCGGCAGCTTCGGTAAAATACACTTGATAACCATCCAACCGGGGGACATCTTGCAGCAGGTTATCCGCCTGGGCGGTAGAAACCGGTTTGAGACTTGCTGCCGTTATCAATCCAACCAGCAGGATGAAGGTAAGCCCCATCAACAGTACTTTTCGACGCATAACTTTCTCCTCTTAGACCAACCTAACACTGGAGATTTGCTCAGGCCAAAGGCTTGTGGGTAATTATAGACACCCCAACGAATACGACAAATTACTATAACGTAATTGGTTTTTTCATGGGCAACAAAAAACCGGAGTTCTCGGCTTGAGAACTCCGGTTTGAGTCACATTACAGCAGGTGACTGCTTAGGGGTGCGCAGGTACGCGCCCTTCTTTACTGTTGATTTCTTCATGCGGATCCGCCACCGGGTACAGATCATCGGCTTCGACATCCGTCGTCAAACGCTGAGCTGCGTTAGCGGGGCCATCCAGGGGCAGCGGGTTAATCTCAAAGAGTTCACGCTGGCCGGGATTGGCATCATCTGCCGCGACATCCGAATGATAGACGATCTGGGTGCCGTCGCAGAAGAAGCTAGGCGCGCGATCCTCAGCGGTGTTGCCGGTCACATTCTTGAGCTGACCACTTGCTACATCCACCGCGTAGACATCGTAATCACCATCGGCTTCAGCCTGGAAAGCGATCATGGCTGCATCGGGCGAGAAGGTATGTCCAGCGACATCTGCGCCAACTTCAGCGAGCTTCTCGGCTTCCATGCTGCCCATGTCCATCAACCACAGGTCATACACGCCGAAGTCATTCAACTGGACCCACGTCAGGCTGGCGCCGTCACGCGACAGGACCGGCACCTGATCTTCGGTGTTGTTGTCGGTCAGTTGGGTCAGTTCCATCGAGATAACATCCAGCATATACAGTTCCCAGTCGCCATCGCGGTCGCTCTGGAAGACCAGTCGGCCCCCTTCGGGCTGGTCGCAGCCGCCATCGGGCAGCCAGTAGGGATTGATATCGTTGGCGTCGTCATCGGTCAGTTGAACCGGCTGGCCGTCACCCGACACATCGGTCATGAAGAGGTCCCAGTTGCCGGTACGGTTGCTTTCCCAGGCGATCAGGTTAGCAGGACCCCAGACCGGGTTCACATCGTTGCCAGAGTTGTAGGTCAGGCGGACCTGGCTGGCCCCATCAGGACTCGCCAGGTAGACTTCCCAACCACCGACTACATCGCGGTTGGTGGTGAAGGCCAACCATTCGCCATCAGCCGAATAGCTGGGCTGTAGGTCCTGGCTGCCCTGACCGCGAGTGACGTTATTCTCGTCCTCGCTGGTGCCTTGTTCATTCAACCGATAGATGTCCCAGTCGCCAGCGGCGTCGCTGTGATAGAACACCAATTCCGGCATACACACTCCGCAGCCAATGCTGAGCGGTTCCCACGCCAGACGCTCAAGGTCCTCACCGGGGGTGCCAAATTCAACGGGCACTTCGGGGAAGTCGGGCGGGTTCGGCGGGATCGGGACAACAATGCCTGTCGGCACTTCGATGATTTCCGGCGGTTCGCCCACGCCCGAAGGCTGGACTACATTCGGATTATCAATGACGTAGATCAGCACATTGCCTGGGATAAATTGCAGTGTTTCATAACCGTCCCATTCGCCCTGGCTGACGACGCGCCATTCTGTCCACGTATCGCCGCCAAAGACTACCGAGGTTCCAGCAATCACTTTGACCTGGTTGACATCGCCAGGATACAGGGTGGCGACGCCATCGGCGGTGATCAACTGGTTGCGGCCATCCGGCAGGGTCCGCAGATAGATCACACCCTGAACGCGGATCAAAGTACCGTTGGCGATGATCTCAACCGGGGTGTTTTTAGGGCTTTGCACCACCAAAACGTGCGGAGGTACGGCCAACGAAGGTGGCGCGCTACCGCCCGTGGTGTAGTTGAAAGCCTGCATGGGGGTCAGGCTGCTGCTGCTGATAACTGGCAGTGCATCCAACCCGGCAGCCGGATCTAGTACTTCACGGCTTACCCAAGCAGCTTGGTCCTGGTACATTACACGCACAAACAGGCCATCCGGGCTAACACCATCGGCCTGCAAAAGCGTTCCGCTCGCCACAGTACCCCATACAAAAGCATTCGCACCGGGCGCTTTGAGAATTTGGGCCTCAGCTACAGTGGTGATAGCAACGGGCGCTGCCGGGACCAGCGCGGCCCCAGCCGGGACAGCGTTTTCTACGGTCACATCGCCCAGCAGCATCAAAACTGCTGATTGACCGGTCAATGCCGCCGGAACATTCGCCTGAACGTTCATCACAGCGATACCCCACGTGCCGTCGCCCAGGCTCAAGGCTGCTGTCTGAAGAGACGTTAATTCCGTCAATTCAGCACGATCTCCAGGTGCCGCAAATGTGGAAGTATCACCAAAGGTCGCTTCCGCATTTGCGAAACCATAACACGCACTATTCTGATCTAGATTCGCGCAGTTCGTCCCCAGTTCAGATAATGCCCGACGTACAAGTTGCTCATAACCATCCTGGGCTTGAGCCGCAGGAACCGCCGGCAGCAGAGCAGCTACTACCAAAATTACTACCGGAAACAGATGTTTCAAACGCATTGATAACTCCTCACGGTTTATCCCACGTCTCCTCGAGCAAGAAAATGCTATCGGAAAACTCTTAAACCCCCAAGATGGTAAATCTGACCTGATCCATCATAAGAGAATACACATTTTGTTTCAATTAGTAAAATCGCATGACAGAACGATTCTCCACTGGTATAATGGGGTATGCAAGTTCTGTCAATTAATGCGGTATGTGCTTGTCTTGAAATTTGGGCAAGCTAAATTGAGAAGGACAGCATATTTGTCTACACACGTTAGCTTGTAGCTTAAATAGTACAACACTTACGGCTGCGCTGCAAGTAATCATTTCCCTTATATTCTTCGGTTGGTCAGATTGAGCCACCAGTTAAGAAGCCGTTGAGTTTAGCTGTCATATCAGTCGTAAATTTAACATGAAACGGTCTTCTTTTCTGTATTCTTCCTTTAAGGTAGTTAATTTTTGCATTTAAGCCGATTCCAGTTATTTTTAGACTGTTCTAGCCTTGTATCCAATTGGAAGTAATCATGGAACTTGCAACCTATCTTCGCCTGTTTATGAAATGGTTTTGGCTGTTGTTCCTCGGTGCGTTTTTGGCGGGGGGAGTAGCTTTTCTTAGGGCCAGCCGTCAGCCCGATGTGTATTTTTCTTCAGTCACCATTTCGGTGGGCAACGCTATCAATACACCTAATCCTAATTATACTGAGATCGTCACTGGCGCGCAGTTAGCAGAAACCTATGCTGTGTTGGCGCGTAGTTATGACATCGCTCAGGCGGCTGTGACAGCGGGCAACTTCCCTACTACAGCCGGTGGTCTGCGCGGGTCGCTCAGCGCCCAAGTGATCAAAGGGACGTCGCTCATTTCTCTGACGGTTACCAGCACCGATCCGGTACTGGCGGCGGATATGGCGAATGAAGTGGCAAACCAGCTTATCCTGGGAAGCCCCAGCAACATCACCCCAGAACAACAGTCCCAAATTGACCTCGCAAATACGGAAATCGCCCAGCTTAACGAACAACTCACGGTTTCGCGCCAGGAAGTGACAGCCCTCGACAGCCAGATCGCTGCGACCACCGATGAAGCGGAACTGACACGTCTGAAAGATCAGCGGAATACATTGATCGAGCAGATCAACCAGGCTTCGCAAAACATCGCTATTTTTACCGATACAATCAGCAGTTTGCAGCAGGCCACCAACGCCCTGTCTATTGTCGAACGCGCTCGCCCTGGTGGGGCGGTGTCCGCCAATGTATTTAACGATACCTTCTTGGGTGTGGTCGTTGGGTTCGCGCTGGCGGCTGGTTTGGCGCTGCTGATCGAATACCTGGACGATACCATTACCGCGCCGGGGCAGGCCACCCAGTTATTAGGGCTGCCGACCCTGGCTGCAATCACTCGTTTTGGCAAATCGCGCGATAGTTACAGCCAGCGGCTCATCACCTACCGCGATCCCAGTTCGCAAATTTCGGAACAGTACCGCACGCTGCGAACCAACCTGTTATTTTCAACCAACGGGAATGCCAACAAAAGCGCTTTTGTTGTGACCAGCGCTGGCCCGTCTGAAGGGAAGACCGTGACGACGGCTAACCTGGCGGTTACGATGGCCATGGCGGGCTGGCGGGTGCTGCTGATTGACGCCGACCTGCGCCGCCCTCGTATACACGATCTGTTTGGGTTGGATAACAATGTGGGCCTGTCAACCCTGCTTTCGGTGAACCCTGGCGATATTGCTGGGCAAACGGATGAGCGTCGTATGCTGATTCATAACCTGGACGAATGTATTCAGGAGACGGAAATTCCTGGTTTGCAGGTGATCACCAGCGGCCATATTCCGTTGAACCCCACCGAAGTTTTGGGTTCAGCGGCTATGCAGCGGTGGTTCCAAGAATTTCGCGCCAGGGACGACATCGATATTATCTTGTTCGACACGCCTCCCGCATTGGTAGTCGCTGACAGCCCTGTGCTGGCCTCTGCCGTCGATGCGCCCGTGATCCTGGTGATCGAGGCCAAAGGCACGCGGCGCGGCGCGGCGCTGACCGTTAAAGAACAGATGGAACAATTGAACGTCAAAATCGCCGGGCTGGTCTTAAATTCGGTGAACCCTAGAGATCGGGTCGGTTATGGCTATGGCTATGGATACTACTATTATTACTACAGCGACTCGAGCAGCCGCTCGCGGGCCTCAAAGTAGTCCGCGATTTTGTGTTGCGCCGTACCGTTGTAGTGTGAAGTATCAACTAAATGGCATGAACTGCGACCAGCGGCGGGGTATTCCCCGCCGTTGGCGTGCTCAGCCAGATCGGTCAAACTGTTAATTGTGGAGAAGTTTCAAACGCTATGAGTGACTCTTCAACGCCCTCGCTGCCCGAACTGCTTGGATCACAGCCTGCATCGAACAAACGCCGCCGCCGTCGGCGCAGCCATCGCAACCGGCTGGTGAAGTTTTTTCAACGTTTTTCAACGAAGTACGACTGGCGTATCAGCCTGTTGATGGGGGTGGGAGTGACCGCCGCCATTATCTTGATGGCGTTGATCCTGTCCCTCAATGCCCGTGACCGGGTTGATAATTCGTGGCGGAGTCTGGATCGCATCTGGCAGACTATTAGCAGCAAGCCGGGGACTGAACTCACACTCTCCGACTTTGAACGACTCCACGCGGCAGTTCAAGACCTGAACAGCAGCCTGAGTGGGGCCAAAACACAGACCGCTTTTTTGCGCCCCTTCAAATTTGCAAATGGCGATCTCGCTACCGGTCTGGAAGTACTCGATGCCTCACAGCAGCTTGTCATGGCTTCCGATGAAATGCTCAGCGGGATGCAGCCGGTCATGTTCTTTTTGACGCAGGGTGGAGAGGACGAAACCGTCACCACGCAAATCTCATCCGGTGAACGTGTTGTCGAACTGCTCGACCTGGGACGAGGCCGTTTTTTGAGCGCACAGCAGCGCCTCGATAACGCGAAGCAGCAGATCGACGACCTGGACCTGAATAAAGTCTCCTCAGATATGTTGGTTACTCTGGATGATTTGAGTGCCTACTACCGGCAGCTCAACGACATCAACAATATGATGCTTGAATCGCCTGATCTGCTGATAGGGGCGCTCGGCCTGGAAGAAACCCAGACCTATCTGGTTCTGTCTCAAAACAACGACGAACTGCGGCCTTCCGGCGGGTATATCAGCACTTATGGATGGATCACCGTGCGTAATGGGCGAATCGAGGATTACAACTATAATCCAACGACGGCGACCAGCCCGAATCCCCCGCCCGATGCTTTAGCCGGCGAGGTTGTGATTCCTGATTGGTGGATTCAATACCAGAATCCTATTTATGCAGCCTGGGACAGCAGTTGGTCACCCGATTTCCCCACGACAGCGCAAATGGCGGCCTGGTATTATGACAACGGCGGCAACCCGCAAAGCCCGGTCGATGGCGTAATTGCGATTGATATTGCGGGTTTCGAGTACATTTTGAAAGGTCTGGGCAGCGTCACCGTTGAGGGGTATGACGAAGTAGTGTCTCCTGCAACCTTCCGCGAGGTGGTCTACAAAATTCGCGCCGAAGGCGAAGGGGATCGCCCGCACAAAGCGTTTCTCTCAGCGCTTTACCGGCAGATTCTTAAAGATTGGCAGTCGGTTGATCCTGAAAAGAACCTCGACATTCGCGGCGGTTTGTTGAGCGCCTTGCAGGAAAAACACATCATGATCTATTTCACCGATACCGATCTCAACCAGGCGATTGATGTTTTGGGGTGGTCAGGTCTGCAAAAAGACGGGGCAGACAATGATTACCTGATGGTCGTCGATGCCAACCTGGGCAACAAGGCCAACCACTCTGTGCTGCGCCAGTTGACGTATGATACCGAAATTCTGGCCGATGGATCGTTGAACAGCCAGGTGGCAATCAGCTATGATTATTCAGCACGGGTCGCAGAAAATGATCCTGCGGTGCATCCTGAACATGGCCCCCTAAATTATCGCAGCTTGCTGCAAGTGTTTGTCCCGGTCAACAGCACGCTGACCGAATCGAATAATCTGCGGTTTGCGCCTACCGTTGTAGGCACCACGACACACACCAGTTTTGTGTCTCAGATTGGCATTGACTACAACCAGAATGAGCGTTTTTCGTTCGCCTATACCACCCCTCAGATTGTAGAAGAGGTAGGGCCCTATCGCCGCTATAAGCTGATTCTGCAAAAACAGCCGGGCACCCTTAACGAATCAGTCAATGTGCAGATCACGCTGCCTGAGGGTGCAGCTATTATTCACACTTCGCCTAGCCCAGTGGCCAGCTACCAGTT
>JACRBK010000623.1 GCA_016234525.1 Chloroflexota bacterium | reverse complement strand
TGACTCCACTGGCCCGGCGCGAGGCCATTTTATTTTATGTGTGTATCTCGCCCTGGATTATTGGCTTTCTGGTGTTTCTGGCCTATCCAGTTTTTCGCTCGCTCTTTTTGGCCTTCCATCATTACCAGATCGGGCGTGATCCCACCTGGAACGGGTTCGACAACTTTACGCGCATGGCCGATGATCCCTTGTTTACCAAGTCGTTTGGGGTGACGCTGAAATATGTGATCGGCAGTGTGCCGGGGTCCAATCTGATCGCGTTGGGGATCGCCATGCTGTTGGCCCAAAAAATACGCGGGATCGGCGTGTGGCGCACCATCTATTTTTTGCCCTCGGTGGTGAGTATTGTGGCGATCTCGGTGCTGTGGTCCTATGTTTTTAATCCACAATATGGCATCGTGAACAGCTTTTTAGACATGATCGGCATCAAAGGGCCGGGGTGGTATACCAGTGAAGCCTGGGCCATGCCTACCATCGTTTTGATCAGTTGGTGGATGGTCGGCACGCAGATCATTATTTATCTGGCCGGGTTAAAAGGCATTCCGCAAGAATATTATGAAGCCGCTGAAGTGGATGGCGGCGGCCCCTGGGCCAAGTTCCGGCATATTACGCTGCCGCTGCTCAGCCCCGTGATCTTTTTTAATCTCGTAAATGGTTTTATCGGCGCGTTCCAGGTGTTTGACGCCGCCTGGATTCTAGGGTCTGGCTCAGGCCGCCCCAATAACGCCACGCTGACCTATATGTTGAATCTTTATAAACAGGCGTTTGAGTTTGGCAACCTGGGGTATGCGTCGGCGCTGGCCTGGGTGTTGTTTTTGATTATTATGGCGCTCACCGCGCTCATTCTCAGGTCATCCTCGCTGTGGGTGTATTATGAAGCGGAGAAATCATAACCATGACGACTGAGAACCAATCTCAACCCTCAGCAGCGCGCCCCGCGATCAACCCTCTGCGCGGTCTGCGCCTGACAAAGTCGGCCCGGCGGCGTATCCGGCTGGCAATCACCTATCTGCTGCTCGTGATCGGCGCGTTTCTGATGGCCTTTCCGCTGATCTGGATGTTCCTGGCGAGTTTTAAGCCTGAATGGCAGATTCTCACCAACCCACCCATCTGGATTCCGTCGCAGTGGATTCATGTGCAGGCGGGCGATACGACCAAAGAGATCGCGCTGTGGAAGGTGGATAATCCCGAAGGGAAAGAGGAGCGCGTTTTTACCATTGGCACGCGGCGCTATACGACGGTGGTCGATATTAACGCGCTGGCGGATGCGCTGATCGCGGTCCCGCCGGAGGATCTCAGTGAGGCGAAAGCGCAAGACGTGGGCGGCGTGATGCTCAATGTGCGCTCACAGAAGGGTGGCGGAAAAGTCGTCGCGCTGGCGCGGGATGGATCGAATCTGGTCGTCGCGCCGGTTGAGGCAGTGGTGGCGGTAGCCCAGCGAATGCCGCTGGATATGGTCAACGCGGGCAAACGCGCGAATGTTAATATCGGCGATTTTAAGTTCCAGGCTCGCGAACTGGACGCGGGGATTGTTGTCCCGTTGGGGCCGGAGTCGCAGCTTACGGTGGTGGTTCCCAAAACGACCGGGGCCGAAATTTTCCTGGTTCCGCCGGAAACGTTAGCCGATCCGCAGTTTTTCCCTATCGGCAATACCGATCTCCAACTCTATACGCTGACCGATCATCCCGCAGATGAACGATTCGTGCAGGTCGGGCTGGAAACCTGGCAACCGGTCTTGGACATGGACGAGGCGCTAGAGTACGGTTATACCCTGCCTACGGCTGATCTGCCCGGCTCGCCGGAAATGCGCACGTTTGAACTGGCGACTCTGCCCGTGTACCGCCTGACTCAAGACGACGGCAGCACGCAGGACGTGATTCTGTTGACGCAGACCGGGCCGAATTCGTTCGTGATCCCGGTGGACGACGCAAAAACGATCCGGCTCTCGCCGCTGGAAAAACTGTCGTACCCATTCGTGAAAACAGTGAATGGGGTGTCGCTGCGTTATCTGAAAGATTATGAGGAACAGGGCAAAAAACACAGTATCGCTATCGTCGGCGAGCGGATCGATATGACGATGGTTGTTCCGCAGGCGGCGATCAGCGAGGCGTTCGACGTCAAGAGCGATTCGCTTAAGCGCGTGTTAAAAATCAAGTTCCGCTACCAGAACTATACCGAGGCGCTCTCGCGTGATGTGGGCGGCGCGACCTTCATGACCTTCTACAAAAATTCGGCGCTAGTCGTGCTGCTTAATCTGACCGGAATTTATTTGTCGGTGATCCCGGTGGCCTATGGTTTCGCCCGGCTGCAAGCGCCCGGCAAAAATACGATGTTTTTGCTGCTGTTATCAACGATGATGATCCCATTCCCGGTGCTGTTGATCCCGACCTACGAAATATTCAAATCGTTGGGGATGTTGAATACCCTGTGGCCGCTGTTTATCCGGTCATTTTTCGGCAGCGCGTTTTTTACCTTTTTGCTGCGGCAGTTTTTCATGAGCGTTCCGCGTGAGCTTGAAGAAGCCGCCCGAATTGATGGGGCCAATACGCTGCGCGTGTTGTGGAACGTGATGCTGCCCCTTAGCAAACCGGCCCTGCTGACGATTGGCATTTTCACTTTCTGGTGGAACTGGAACTCGTTTTTTGAGCCGTTTGTGTATGTCAGCAATATCAAAAACTTCACCGTGACGGTGGGGCTGGCGTTCTTTAAGGGGCAATACGTCTATAATTATCATTGGCTGATGGCGGCGGGCATGACGACCATTGTTCCGATTATCGTCCTGTTCTTCCTGGCGCAGCGCTATTTTATTGAGGGTATCCAGCTCACGGGGCTAAAAGGGTAGTACCCTCTGCGCCCCGTCCCTACAAACTTTTGAGGCGGAATGGCAAACTCAAATTCGACTCTGTTGACCGGGCGGGCGCGATGGGTGTTAGCCGTGATCTTTTTGCTCTCGGCGTCCGGTCTGGCTTATGAGGTCACGCTCACCCGGCTGTTTTCGCTGATCTTCCAATATCACTACGTTTTTCTGATTGTCTCCCTGGCGATTGCCGGATTAAGTGTGGGCGCGGCGCTGGCGGCTTTCGCCATGCGCGGCCAGCATCCTACCGAAACTCCGCCTGATCTCGTCAATGCGGCTGTATTGCAAGCCCTGTTGTTTGTCGCGGCGGCGGTGGTGCTGGCACAGCTTCGGTATGTGGATCGTATCGTGATCGCCGTGATCGCCGGGCTGCTGCCGTTCATCGGAATCGGTTATCTCAACGCGGCCTTGTTTGCGCGTTATGCCGGGGCCAGCGGCGTGCTCTATGCGGTGGATTTGCTCGGCGGGGCGGTAGGACTTGGCGTCGTGCTGGCGGCGAT
>JACRBK010000107.1 GCA_016234525.1 Chloroflexota bacterium | reverse complement strand
GATGTGCATCCGGCCAAAGGAGGGAATGCCCATCCAACTCACCGAAAGATGTTTAGCCGCCTTCAATGGCGCGTCAAAGTGGTCAAAAACACGCTCAAAATCTTGAACGGCGATGTCGATTAGTTGGTGTGTTTCATCCGGTGACTCGATCATATCCAGGCACAACTGCTGCGGATCGCGCCAGGAGGCCGCGCAGTCTACACCGGGATGCAGATCGGTATAACCTACCAGGCACTTCCCCGCGCCGCGCTCGATGGCACAGCGCGTCATCTCATCCAGTGTGGTGAGATACTCGCTCTGCATATTGAGCTTTACCCCGGCGAGATCGTCCCAGGTCTTGACGAGCGGTTTGGCCCACGAGGTTACGTCGTCATATTCCAGCTCTGACCCATAAAACGCGGAATATATCTCCGGCCCCAGGTTAGGAAAAAACACCGGGAACGTCTCGCCGCGAAAAGTCTGCCCCTCAATAGACTTGAGGAACGAATCCACCTGGAATTCGCTGTCAAACCAGCGATCTCGCAGATTCGGAGAAGGATAGGCTTGATTGGCTTGATCGATAAAAGCGTTGTGCGCCATAAATCGCACCGGGGGCCGATCAAGGATCGCCCCCTCAAACCAGGCGTAGACACGTTTCATCGCCATCTCAAAGCCCGGCATCGTCTCTAACTCGACGGTCCACCACGCTGAAGGTTTCACGCTGTGCGCTCCTGCCGGGTCATTCCAGGCGCTTTCGGACAATGGTATGCATTGCCACCGATGCCGTGATGATCAGACCGTAGATCAGCTTGGTGTAATAACCGTCCAGGCCGATGGCGATAATACCCGGCTGGATTGCGCCAATGATAAAACAACCGATAAACGTGCCGAAGATGGTCCCTATGCCGCCGTACACCGACGTACCGCCCAAAAAGACGGCAGCCAACGTCTGCATCAGATAACCTTCGCCCATATTCGGATAGAAATACCACGTATCCACACACTGAATAACGCCCGCAAACGCCGCCGCCAACCCGACCAGAGCGAACAACATGATGCGCGTCACGCCGACATTCACCCCCATCAGGCGGGCGCTGTCCTCATTGTCGCCGATCAGGTAAACATGCGCGCCGAACCGGTGCCGGTTCAGAATGATCCACACCAGAATGCCTACCAGCACCATCCAGATCACCTGGGCCGGGAAATAATCGTTCACTTTCTTGACCAACATATCGCGCATCAGGGAATCTTTGGTAAACGTCATTGACTCGCCCTGCCCCGCCCGCACAATATCGACCAGCCCGCGCCAGAAAAACTGTGCGCCAATGGTCGCAATCAGCGAGGGGATTTTCAGGCGAACGATGATGATCCCGTTGAGCAGCCCGACCAAAAATCCGGCGCCTAAAGCCCCGGCGAACGCTAATCCCAGGCTGGCTTCGCGCGAATAAACCTCAAAAAAGGCAACCATGCCAACCGCCATCGTCGAGGGGAAAGAAAGGTCAATTTCGCCCGCGATCACGACCATAGTCAGCGGCAGCGCGATAATGCCCCACATGGGAATCGATGTCATCAGGGCGCGATAAATTTGCCGGCTGAGAAAAGTTTCTGGCGAACCGACAATAAACGCAAACCACATCAGGAACATCACGCCCACGATGCCCAGTTGCAGCCCGTTCAGCCGGATCATGTGTGTCGCCTGGGAGAGAGCAGGCCGTTGGCGCAGGGGTTCGTCCGCGCGGAAGACCATATACCCCGCTATCAGCAGCAGCGCCGATCCGACCAGGCCGATCCACCATCCCGGCCCATATCCAAAAGAGACCAGGCTGTCCGCATTCTGCTGTGCATCAGTCAGATCACTCTGAAGCAGCACAAACTTGAAGAAATAAACTGCCAGCCCTACCAATCCCGCTGCCAGATAAATTCCAAAAGCCAATACGGCCCGCCGCTGCGGGGTGAAGCTCAACCCGGTAACCACGAGCGCGGCGATTGCCACCACCGGAATCAGCAATACATACAGGTTGGCCCCGGCGTCAAAAGCAGCAGCAGATCCATCCTTGATTGTCTGATCATCAATCCCGGTCCCGATCTGATACCCGGTCACATCGCCCAGGCTGGCATCATCATTTAAGACAGTCAGCCAGGGTAGAAAAAAAGCGACCAGCAGCAGCAGCGCCGCCGGAACCGCCACCCAATGACTCAAGCCGGAAATTTGACCGGACACAATACTATTCACAGGCTTAACAGTTTGCGCAGACATCCAAAGCTCCATTCACCAAACGTATCTAAAAACCGCAGCAGGCTAATCAAGGCTGCCAGTCTGCGCGACACGGTACATTTTTTCCATCAAATCATCGAGCGAAATATCTTTGGTCAAAAACTCACCGGCGATAGTCCCGCGATCCAGCACGACAACCCGATCCGTCACTGAATAGACATGGAACACGTTGTGATCGATAAAAATGGCCGACTTGCCCGCCGCTTTGATGCCGCGCACAAAGTCCAGCAGTTTGCGCGTCTCTTGCAACGAGAGGCCCATCGTCGGCTCGTCCAGCACGATCAGATCGGCCTGGAAGTACAGCGCCCGCACGATAGCGACCCCTTGTTTTTCACCCCCGGAGAACGTCTTGATCACGGAGGAAGGATCAACGGCAGAGGAGGTGAACCCCATGTGATCGACCATCAAGCGCTGCGTTTCACGCCGCATCTTGTTGATCTGCATAAATCCAAACCGGTTCGAAAGCTCGCGGCCCAAGAAAATATTCCGCCAAACCGTTTGCAGTTCGGCCAACGCGCGCTCCTGGTAGACGGTTTCCACGCCCAGCGCGCGCGCTTTAGGGACGGTCAGCCGGTCCACTTTTTCGCCGTTAAAAAAAATCTCGCCGCTGGTAGGCCGGTGATACCCGGTGATGATCTTGATCAGGGTCGATTTTCCGGCCCCGTTATCG
>JACRBK010000628.1 GCA_016234525.1 Chloroflexota bacterium | reverse complement strand
GCCAGCACCTCGGCGGAGTAATAACGCCCGTTCTCGCTCCACCCAGGCCGGATCAGCACCACTTCTACCGCGCGGCGTTCGGGGTCGATGCGCGCCTCGTTCAGCGAGATCGCCTCACACAAAATCGTGGTTTTGCTCATACGCTACGCTCCACTTCTTAGCCCCATCCCTGGTTTACCCCTATCTCCCCTGCCCCTCTTTCCCCGCTGCGCATAGAAAGAGGGGAGCCGTCGGATACGGTAGGGGCAGGGCTTGCCCTGCCCGTTTATAGCCCCATCCCTTGATCCCCTCAAAACCGGGCGCGGCAAGCGGCGCCCCTACAAAAACCCGGTCGGCTGCGGTCCCCTCTCCATCTCGGATGGAGAGGGGGTAGGGGGTGAGGCCGTTTTTAGCTGATAGCTGACGGCTGAATGCTGACGGCTTAGGGATTTCCCTTCTCCCGCGCCAGGCGTTTGACCTCGGCGGCGTGATCGTAACCGCGTTTGCCGCGCGCCGTCTCGATGCTCACCAGCCCGCCGCGCAGATCGATCTCCAGCGCTTCGGCAACCGTTTTCGGATCACCCGCCTGCAAATCGTAATATTCCACACTGAAACCCTGATCCGGCGCGATCCACTGCTCCACGCCGCCGCGCTGGATCGGGTCGCCGTCCACATCCTCGATCCGCACGCGCTCCGGCAGAGTCCCCGCCAGCACTGCCGCCTGAATCACGCGGCGATAGATCGGCATCCACACCTGCTCCTTGAGCAGTTCTTGCGCGTCGATAAATTTCCACAACGCGGGGAGCTGCTGCGCCTGCGCCGTAGCGAGATTCGCGTTTTCGCCGTCGCCCAGCATATATTCGGCCAGCCCCATGCCAATCGCGCTCATCAGCCGAATCTGCCGCCCGTCCTCGCTGGCGTCGCTGGACCCGACCGGGTTAGTAAGCGCCTGAACTTCTTCCTTGTCCGTCGAGACATAGGCCGATCCTGGCGTGGGTGGGCGTTTCCACTGCGCGACCTTTTGCGCAATCGTGCCCGGCGCGGCCCCAGCGACTTTCACCCACCACAGCAGCGCGCCGCGCCATTTGTTCTGACGCGCCCGATCCTCGATCCAATCCTTATAGGCTTTCAGCCAGGGCAGAATCACGAACAGATCAGGCCGCCCGCGCAGTTCATAACTATGCTGGTTGATCGCGACATGCAGCATCGCCGCCGCCGGGACCGATTCCTGCATCCATTCGCCTGTGCTGCTGGCATATTCCAGTTCATAGGACAGCACGCGCCGGAAAAAACCCGGCTCAGTGGAAATCGCGCGCACCTGCCAGGGGGGAACAGGTACGATCACCACCTGACCGGAGTCGTCGTCCAGGAAAAAACGCACGAACATCTCGCCATCGATCTGTAAGTCCTGAATGAAAGTGCGGTCATATCCCGCGACGTTGTTTTCAGGGTTGGCGCGAAATTGATCGATCACCGCCTGGACCTGCGCATTCTGCGCCGCCACCGAATGCCCTTTGCCCACAGCGAATTGGCGCGTCAGATCGACGGCGCGTTTCGCTACCGGGTTGCGGTGATAGGCCGCGTGGCAGTTTTCCAGCACGGATCGGCGTGTGCCGTAATCCCATTCCGCCAGCGGATCATCCAGCGGCATCAGGGCGGGCAGTTCCGCCGCCGTGCGATAGGGTGCGTCAAACGGCCCCTGGTAATAACGCTCGGCTTCGCGTAAATAGGCCCGCACCGCGTCCGCACCGCGCGCCCGAATCTCGCCCGGCACCGCCGGCGGGCGGCGGTAATCCACTCCATCCTCGACACGATATTCCGGCGCGGCTACGATCTCCGACGCAGCGGAAGTCTGCCGTTTTTGCCATCGCCGCCAGCGGCGTTTCCATGTATGCATGGTCGATCCTTTCTCAAGAGCAGTTTTCAGCTTTCAGCGAAAAACAGCCTCACCCCAACCCCTCTCCATTGCATGGAGAGGGGCTAAATCCTCCCTCAGCATTTCCCCCTCTCTACGTAGTGGAGAGGGGGCCAGGGGGTGAGGCTCACCAGAACGCAGCAGCGCCCCGCCCCTACAAAAACCCTGGTCGGCTGCGGTCCCCTCTCCAACCGAGTTGGAGAGGGGGTAGGGGGTGAGGCCCTCTCGCTGACGGCTGATTGCTGATCGCTGACCGCTTCGCTACGCCTTCAACTTCACGGTGAACACACCGTTCCCGGTGCCGGGGATGCCGCTGCCCGACCCATCGCTGTAGATCAACCGGGCGCTGCCGACCGCCCCGAACCATTCCGGCGGCGTCGCGTGACTCTGCCCCCCGGTAGGGTGCTGGATCAGCCAATCGGCGTAACCGCTGTCCCATTGGCGCGTCCAGACCCAGTTGAACCAATAATCCTGCACCTGAATCCCCAAATGCCCCCCGGTGATCGGGATCGCGCCGCTGGGGATGATCAGCCCATTGGCGAACTCGCCCAACGGGTAAGGCCACGCCTCAGACGTGTACGACCCGCTCGGAATCTGCGCGGTAAACTCCACCGCCAACCGTCCCGCCCCTCTAAAGTTGCTGCGTGTGCTCATGCGGTTTCCGATCATCCTCCCTCACAAACTCAGGCCGCCGGTCCACTACCGGGTCGCCATAGCCGCCGCCATCGTCGATGCCGTCCGTATCGCGGGGCACGATCAGCGCGGGCGCAAAGACTCCGCTTTCCCGCTCGATCCGGCGCACCAGACGGCCCGCCGTATTTGTTCGCCCCTCATCCCCCGGCCTCTTCTCCCCAGGGCGTTTTCCCTCCTCATCATCAGGGGAGAAGGCTAAGGGGTAAGGGGTAGGCAAGCCGATACGGCTAGTAATCTCCGCCGATCTGGTAATCGTCTGCATGGTTCAGCCCTCCCGAAGCCGTCTCAGTGCCGTCCAACATTTCATACGCCCCGGCGCTCGCGTCCACCTGATCATCGTGTGCCCCGCGTGGGAAAGCGCACAGCTCGTCCAGATAATCGCCCGTCCAGGGCGCCTCCATCACATCGACCAGGCCCAGCCCGACCCGCGCCCCGAACGGCAGCGCATTCGTCAGCTTGTCCTGATCTTTGCCATAACCCCAGATCGCGTAACGATGCAGCCGGGGATCCTGAGCCAGCACCTTCCCGGCGCGGCTCATATACCCTTGCTGCTCGAAGCCGATCCGCACTTCCGGGCCATCGCGCAGCGCCGTATCCGCCAGCAGCGCGGGCAGTTGATCCCACGCGACGCGCTGGCGCACCACGTCCAGCACCACGATCCGCCCATCTGCCGATCCGCCCATCTTCACCCCGGCGCTAAAATCGGCGCTGGTGCGCTCCGACATCGCTAAATCCCAAAAACGAACGGTCTGCACGCACTCCGGCGCGGTGTGGATCAGCCGGAAATTCGTCCGTTTGAAGACGCCCCCCTCGGACGGAATAGGCCGCTGCTGGTAGAGCGCCGTCCAGGCATATTCACCCAACATGGCGCGCGTCTCTTGCAGCGCGGGCAGATCAAACCGCTCTTTCCACAGGGGTTCGCCCACCATCCGCCCAATAGGATCATTGTCTTCGGCCAAAGCGGGCAGGCGCAGCACATGCCATTTTTCCGGCTGATCGCGCAGCAATCTTCCCACCAGGTCATCGACCACCCAGCGCGTCATCGCGATAATCAGGGCAGCGCCCGGCTCGCGGCGCGTATAAAGATCATCGGTGAACCAGTCCCACACCCGGTCACGATAAACCGGGGACTCGGCTTCTTCGCGGGATTTTACGGGATCGTCAACCGAAATAATAGCGCCGCCCTTACCTGTAATTCCGCCGCCCACGCCGACCGCATCCAGCCCGCCATCATGCCCGGCGATGTCCCACGCCTCAGCAGCGCGGCTGTCTAGCGCCAACTGCACGCCGGGAAAAATCTGCTGATAGATTGGCATCTGCACGATCTTGCGCGCATAACGGCTGTTTTTTTCAGCCAGCGTCGCCCCATAACTCGCCAGAATCACCCGCGCATCGGGGTTACGGCCCAAAAACCACGTCGGGAAAAAGCGGCTGACATTCATCGTTTTGCTGTGACGCGGCGGCATTTCCACGATCAGATGCGAGATACCCTCCGCGCCGCCGGATTCGACATGGCGCGCGCACGCCATCAGCAGCGCATCCAACGCCTGCAAGTGCCGCGCATCGACATAGCGTTTCCAGATCAGCCGCTTATAGGCGCCAAAATCTCCCCGCGCCGCCGCGAGCACTTCCGCCGGGAGGCTCACCGCCGGTTTGCCGCCAATGGGTGATTTTTGGGGCATGATCCTCCTAGATTTCACACATACCGGCACACGCTGCCCACCGCTCACCATCACGGCTGATAACGCTTGCGCCCATTGACATTTGTCATAAGGTTTGGCGCAGCGCGGGCCGGCAGCGTATCCCGGTGTGCGTAGAACAGATGGTCCATCGATCTAATACTATTCTAAATCAGATTTTAGAACACTTGTTCAATATTTTGAACAAGTAGCAAAATTGGTCCAATTTGTTACTCTTGCAGGCATGAAAACAGACCCGATTTCCCCCCTACCCGATTCGATACTGCCGTGCTGGGTGTGGCGGCTGACCCTGCTCGGGATCGCCCTGGTGATCGGGATCACCGCTTCCGGCGCGATCCTGTTGGCGCGCGGCGCAGCGAATCCGCCCGTCGCCGGGCCGGAGATTTGGGAAGACCCAAACGGGACATGGACTATCACGCTTGCCGCCGGACAGGGTAGATGGTGGCTTTTTCTCGAACCTGAATCCAGGCTGCCCGGTGGGGATTTTACGGCAGAGGTGCGGGCGCGGCTGAGCGTGGAGTCTGATCCTTCGGCGGCGTGGGGCGTGTGGATACTCAGCCCGGACGATTCGACGGTGATCTATGCCATCAGCGGGGAAGGGTATGTCACTACACGGCGCTGCCCGCCGAATGAAAAACCAGAAAGCGACATCGAAGCCTGTCCCGCGCTGCGCCCCGAATGGCGCTGGATGCCCTACCCGCGCGTGCTGCTGCCCGGCGACAGCAATACGATCACACTGCACCGCGAGCCGTCCGGCGACATTCGATTCCGGCTAAACGGCGAGATTCTCGGCGCGGCCCCGGTGGATCGGGATGGCGCGTGGGGGGTCTGGGCGCGCGGCGGGCGTGACCATGCGGCGGTGATCACTTTTGAGCGGGCGACATTAAGAGTAAAATAGGTGATGAGAGAGGAGATCACCTATGACCTATACTCGATCCGCCGCATGGTACGATGTTCTGTACGGTATGAAGGACTACGCCCGCGAATCCCAGGGCGTACACGCGATGATTACGCAGCACAAACGCAGCACAGGCAACACCCTGCTCGATGTCGCCTGCGGAACCGGTAGACACCTGGAATTTTTGCGCGAATGGTATGCCATCAAAGGGCTGGACCTGGAAGCAGGGCTGTTGGAGAGCGCGCGCGAACGCTGCCCTGGCGTGGAATTTGTCGTAGGGGATATGACTCAGTTTGACCTGGGTGAGCAGTTCGACGTGGTGACGTGCCTGTTCAGCGCGATTGGTTACGTGCGCACCGTGGACCGGCTGGGGTTAGCGATCCAGCACATGGCAAATCACGTCAAACCCGGCGGCGTGTTGATCGTGGAACCCTGGTTCGAATGCGCCACCTGGAACGTAGGCCGGATTCATGCCAACTTCATCGATCAGCCCGATCTCAAGATCGCGCGCATGAATATCTCCGAGATTCGCGGCAGCGCGGCGGAAGGCTGGTACAGCCGCAACGATATGCATTTTCTCGTAGCGACTCCCCAGGGGGTGGAACATTTTGTCGAGCGGCACGACCTGGGATTATTCGAAGTGGAACAATATCTCGCAGCGTTCACAGCGAGCGGATTAGAACCGATCCACGATCCACAGGGGATCACCGGGCGCGGAATGTATATCGGCAAGCGCGGAGCGGGTTGATCCACATCTCCGCGCTTGTTTCAGCTTATTCTTGCAACAAGTTGAGCGCCTGGATCACTGCCGCGCCGCGTAAGGGCATTGCAATCTGTCCCTGCCCGATCACATCCAACGCCTCGGTATAGGTGAGCACCGCGTTCCACGATCCCGCTTCGCCGTTCACGGTGATCTGAATCCGCCCCGGCTGTGGGCCGGGCGTGCTGTCGGGCGGAAATTGGCTGACGATGATCCCCAATACGTCAGCCACCCTATTCCCCATCGCCTCCAGATCAGACACATCCGCGAGAGCCAGTGTCAGTTCAAAATCGGTTTCCATCGCCGCAAAATAGGCGATTTCTCCTGCTGGATTCATGCAGTTTTCCCCGAAAGCGTAGACGCGCAGCTGGGTATACTCGATTCCCTGCGCCGTCAGCGCCGCGCCTAACTGCTCAGTCAGATCGGGCTGTTCCTCGTTCGCCCAAATCCACGAGCATTCCGGGTAAGCCGGGGTGGACACAGCGGTGATTACCATCACTTCTGGCGGCTCAATGCCCGTGATCGGCTCAACACTCTGCGTATTGATCCCCACGAACAAGAGCGCGCCCGCCAGCAGCAGCAAAACAAGACCACAACCTACGCTTGTACCAGGAGCCATCAGTTTTTTCCTTTCCTCGTCTCTATCTCAGACCCGGTCGGCTGCGATCCCCTCTCCAACTCGGTTGGAGAGGAGTAGTGGTCAGTCCGAGTAGCATTTGGAGACGTAGGGGCAGGGCTTGCCCTGCCCTGGGCGACGCGGCGCCTCGCCCCTACAAAATCAACGTGGACTAACCAGTAGGGGGTGAGGCCGCTTTTAATTTCTGCCCTATGCTCACCACAGCTTCACCACCGTGTCGTGTAACCTCGCTAAAATCGCACCAGCAGCCGCACCGATTCGCCGCTGCGCTGGACAACAGCTTCCACCAGATCCCCTTTTTTGTAGCCGCGCGCGATCCGGTTGACCGCCCCCGGCCCACTGATCGTCTTGCCGCCCAGGGTGATCAATACATCTCCGGTGCGGAATCCGGCCCGCCCTGCCGGAGACTGCGCGATCACGCGCCCGATGTAAACACCCTCCGTGGCATCCGTTACGCCGCGCACTTTTGCCAGCGTATGCAGTTCGACACCCAATTTTTGCGCGCCGCTCAAACGCCGGATCACCAACATCAGGCCGCCCGCCATACGCGGTTGCAGATCACCCTGGCGCAGCAGATATACCCCGACCACTCCGGCGACTCCGCAGCCTGCGACCAGCGCGATCCACAGCGGACTGTCGATCACACTCCGGCTGCGTTTCCAATTGCTGTATTGGTTGTAGTACCGGTAATAATCCTCGCCGATGACGCTGAGTTGAAAACTGCGCGAAAGTGTCTGTGACTGCACCGCGCCATCCGGCATCGGATAGCTGATCGTCACTTCAGCGCGGGCATCCAGTGGAGCCGAAGAAGAATAATAGGGCAGCGGGATCAAGATGGTGATCTGCGGGCGGATCGATCTCAGCGGTTGATCACTATCAAACAGGACCTCGTCGGCGCTGACCCAGTTTTGCGCGGGGTCCGCCGCAAATGTCCCATTCACCTCGCCCTGCACGCGCAGCGATCCCGACTCGAACGCCCACTGCCCGCCAGCCGTCTGCACCGGAGCAAAAATCACTGTCACGGGCGTGCGCATCTCATAACCCGCCGGGACAAGATAGTTTTCCCGGTCTGAGTCAAACTCGATCAGATAATCGCTGCCATACCCACCATAAAACGGCAGGTCGATCCCCATGAATGAATAACCATCCTCGTTATCAAATTCCTGGCGGTACACGTCAGGAATATCCGGCTCAGCGACCGTGACGGCGCGCACCAGCGTAAGCGCCGAAAGCACAATGAATCCGGCGCACCCGACGAGCAGCCACGCCTGAATCGGATACCCCCGGCTGACCAGAAAGATCACACCGCCCAACATCAGCAGCGTGATTGGCATCACCCAGATATAAGGAAAACCGAATATCGCCGCGAACGTCCCGGCGATCATCGCCACAATCGACCACCCGAAAAACAAAACGACGATCCACACGATCCAATTATTGTTACGCAAGCTGCCCCTCCAGGTGCGTTCTGTGCTCTGGTCGAATTATAACATTAATGCCCGCTGCTGCTTGACCGCGCCCTGCCGCCATACTACAATCTTTTGAGTCAATAATCGGATAAAAAACCTCGCCCCCATGCGCCGATACGCTGCCATTCTGATCATCCTGCTCACGCTGCCTGTTTTGCTGTTGGCCGCGATCCCGGCCCGCGCGCAGCCGCCCCGCGACGATACACGCCGCCGGATTCGTGTGCCGATTCTGATGTATCACTATATCAGCGTTCCCCCTATGGATGCGGATCAATATCGCCTGGACCTGTCCGTCAGTCCGGCTCTGTTTGCCGAACATCTGCGCTGGCTGCGCGAAAACGGCTATACCACCATCTCGTTGGATGAGGTTTACCGGGCGCTGACCGAAGGCGCACCGCTGCCGGATCGCGCCGTCGTGCTGACCTTTGATGACGGTTACGAAGACGCCTATACTCATGCTTTTCCGCTGCTGCACGCTTACGGTTTAACCGGGACATTTTTTGTCGTCACGGAGTGGATCGACTCACGCACGCCGGGGTATCTCACCTGGGATCAAGCGCGCGAAATGGCCGCCGGGGGCATGGCGATCCAGAGCCATACCCGCTCGCATCCCGACCTGACCGATACGTGTGATTACAACTGTCTGGTCTACCAACTGTTAGGCAGCGCCGAAACCATCGAGGCCGAGATCGGCGTGCGTCCGCGTTTTTTCTGTTATCCGGGTGGGCGTTATAACGCTGAGGTGCTGCGCGTCGTGGAACAGGCAGGATTCAGCGCTGCCGTGACCACCCAGGCGGGGACCTTCCAGATCAATGATCGCCTGCTCGAACTGCCGCGCGCGCGCATTCGGGGAACCACCACGACGGACGATCTCGCCTGGATGATCCAGGTCTGGCGAGAATAATCCCGCGCTATAAACCATTCTATAACCCTGTACGACAATTCCACTATAATAGAATTAACGCACACACGACGTAGGAGAAATCAAGATGCTCGAACAGGCGCACACCGACGTGTTGGTAATTGGCGCAGGTATTGCCGGGTTGATGGCGGCGCGCACCTTGACTGAACAAGGCCTGAAAGTGATCGTCGTGGAGCGCGGCGAAGTGCCGGGCGGGCGCATGACAACACTACAAATCGGGCCGGGGCGGGCCGATCATGGCGCGCAGTTCATCACCGCCCACACGCCCGAATTCCAAATTCGGGTCAACCGCTGGCAGGATGAAGGCTTATGCTTCCAGTGGTCAACCGGTTGGAGCAGCGGCAGCCTGGGGACGATTCCCGCCGACGGTAACCCACGTTATGCCGTGCGCGGCGGGATGTTCCGGCTGGCGGCACATCTCGCCGAGGGCTTAGATGTGCGCCTGAACTCGCGTATTACTGTTGTCTCGCAACAAACCAAGGGCTGGCTGGCCCTGGATGAAAAAGGCCGGGTCTATTCTGCCCCCTGTGTACTGCTGGCGATTCCTGTCCCGCTGGCGCTGCAACTGCTGCGCACCGGGCAGGTGGTCTTAAATCCAACGGATCGCGCCGCGCTTGAATCCATCTATTATGAGCCATGCCTGGCCGGGATTTTTTGGATCAACGGCGAGGTTCGCCTGCCTGACCCTGGCGCACTTCAACAGATTAACGCTCCCGTCGCCTGGATCGCGGATAATCGCCGTAAGGGGGTATCGCCCGAAGCGACGCTGATCACCGTTCATGCCGGGGCCTCCTACAGCCGTGAACTGTGGCATCTGCCCGACTGGCAGGCGCTCGTCGCGCTCGAATCGCCGCTCAAACGTTATATTGATTACGACGCCGAGATCGCGCTGCGCCACCTGGAACGCTGGACTCATGCCATGCCTGCCCAGCCGTACCCGGCCCACTATTTGTTGGCGGCTGATCTGCCAGGGTTGGTTTTTGCAGGCGATTCGTTTGGGCGAGCCAGTGTCGAAGGCGCGGCGCTGTCCGGGTTAGCCGCCGCCCAGGCGCTGGTTGAGACGGCGCGACGATGAGCACCCAGCTTTCAGCCATCAGCGGTCAGCAAGGGCAAGTTCAGAGTTTTTAGTAAGAGCGGGCTGTCCGACGACGAAGCGTTGTGTGTTGATGCGCGGTTTTACCCCTATCCCCCCGACAAAACCGCTCGCTGTGGAAAAAAATTCCCCCTCTCGACCAGCGCAGCGAGTGGGGGGAAACCGGGCGCGGCAAGCAGCGCCCCTACACAAACCCGGTGGGCTGCGGTCCCCTCTCCAACTCGGTTGGAGAGGGGGTAGGGGTGAGGCGGCTCTTAAATTTATACGTCGTCGCTTAGTCCCTACTCAAAACTGCTAATTTTTTCTCGCTTTTTACTGCTCGCTGCCCTTACTCCGCGTGCCAATCCCACTGCTCGCCGGGAATTTCGATGGCGCGCCGCCCAACCCGGTGGATACGCTGTTCTTTTTCGAGCACCAGCAGATGATATTTGACGGTGGATTGGCTGAGTTGGCAGGCGTGGGCGATCTCTTTCACCAGCGGCGATAATCCCTGGTGCTGGCGTTTGTAGATAATCAGATAGTCAAAGATTTGATCGCGCACCTGCGCCCCACGTTCACCCATGCTCATTCATCCTCAGCCCCTGGTTTCGTAAAGAACATTTGTTCGTGTTGCGTAATAGTATAGGGCAACGCTCCCGCACTGTCAATGCCCCCGTCCGGTCTGAAACCCGACACCAGCCAACTTATAACCAGGGGTTTACTTCTGTCAGCCGATCTCTTTTTTTCGTTTTGACCTACCCGCCGTATAATAATGTGCGAATTTGCTCACAGAGGGAGCCAGAAGGGGCTATGTCCGACACGCCAGACCAAACCCTACCCACGCCGCCCAAGTCACGCGACCTGGACGAAATCCCGGTAGATGAACTGATTCGCCTCACCCGCGAATTTACGAATCGCATCACCAACCAGGACCGCCAACGGCTGGGCCTGGAACTGCGTGAATCCGGCCATGCGCGAAGTATGCAGGTATCGGCCCCGCTCACCTTACAGCAGTTTTTTTCGGGTGAAATTGATCTGGACACTGACCTCTCGCGGCGGTTTGCGAATGCGCCGCTGATGTCGCATATCCAGTTTTACCCCAAACTCGGTGAGCCGGTGCAGCGTCAGGCCACCGCGATTCTGAGCAGCAACGACGACGCCGCCACGCTGAATATCGATGCGTCTGCCGAACGCGGAGTCCCACCCTCGTTAGAATTCACCTTTACCCTCTATGGCGCGCTGGCGCTGCGTTTCCGGCTGTCGCCGCTGGTCACGGCAGATCGCACGCGCTGGATCGAACTGATGCGGCGCGAGAGCGGCATCGCGTTTTTGTGGACGCGCGAACGGTGGGAACAACCGTATACCGTGTTTGTCGTGCGCGAACATTTCGCCCGGCTGTATGCGTTTTCGCCCACCGGGATCGAAGCCGCCGCGCGTCTGACGCCGGACGGGCTAAAAGCGTTGGTCAATTGGTTAGAAGGGTTGTGGTTCCCCGAACGGCAGCAGGCCGAAGCAGACGAAGGCACACCGCACCCGCAGCAACTTGAGGATCGACCTACTCAGCTCAAGGCTCCGGCACGCAGCCGCCTACCTTCGTTTTTGTCGGCGGTTCCCGATACGCCGGAAGAACAATGGGAAGAACGGCCTGACCGCCCTGACGACCAACCCACCCCGCCTGCGGCTGAAGAGACTGACTTGCCGCCTGGTGATTTGCAGTGGTGATCGGTGAAACCAGCCACCACCAGGGGTTTATTTTTCGCTCACTCGAACCAAGTAAACTAAGGATGTAACGTATCATGAAAGATATCTTTGAAAAGACCCTCAAGTTCACCCGTGCGCGTGAAGCGATGGAGTTGGGGCTGTACCCGTTTTTCCAGCCTCTCCAAAACTCCGACGCGACCACAGCCACGTTCCGGGGCAAAGAAGTAGTCATGATCGGTTCCAACAACTATCTCGGCCTGACCACCCACCCCAAGGTGAAGGCCGCGGCGATGCAAGCGTTGGAACAATTCGGCACAAGCTGCACCGGCAGCCGTTTTTTGAACGGTACGCTCGAATTTCACCTGGAACTGGATCGCCGTCTGGCAAAATTCGTCGGCAAAGAAGCCGCGATTGTTTTCTCCACCGGCTACCAAACCAATGTCGGCACGATCTCAGCGATTGTCCAGCGCGGTGATTACGCGATCATCGATAAAGACGATCACGCCAGCATCGTAGACGGCTGTTTCCTGGCGCGCGGCATGAGCCAGGCCGATATGCGCCGGTTCTCCCACAACGATCCCGACAGCCTGGAGGCTGTGTTAAGCAAACTGCCCGCCGATTCGGGAAAACTCGTCGTCGTGGACGGCGTGTACAGCATGGGCGGCGATATCGCGCCCCTGCCCCGGCTGGTGGAAATCTGCAAGAAATACGGCGCGCGTATTATGGTCGACGACGCGCACAGCCTGGGCGTGTTGGCGAAGGGGCGCGGCACAGCGGCGCACTTCGGCCTGACCGATGAAGTCGATTTGATCATGGGTACCTTCAGCAAGTCACTGGCCTCAATTGGTGGATTCATCGCCGGGGACGAACAGACCATTCATTATATTCAGCACTTCGCGCGCGCGTTCGCGTTCAGCGCCAGCCTGCCCGCCTCAAATGCCGCCGCCGCCTTGGCCGCGCTCGAAATTATCGAAAACGAACCGGAACACGTCCAACGCTTGTGGGACAACGCCGAATATACGCGCGCCGGTTTGCGCCGCCTGGGTTATGACACCGGCACCAGCAATACCCCGGTGATTCCGCTGATTATTCGAGACGAGTATCGCACCGTGTTAGCCTGGCACGCCCTGATCGAAGAAGGCGTGTATACCAATCCGGTTGTGACTCCTGGCGTGCCGCCGACGGAATCGCTGCTGCGTACCAGTTACATGGCGACACACACCACCGATCACCTGGATCGCGCCCTGCGTGCGCTGGAAATCGTCGGCCATAACCTGGACCTGATCCCCCAGGCCAACACGTTACAACCCACCGCCGCTAAAGCATAAGGCGGTTATTTCCTCAGTTTTTATCGATGACAACATAAAATAAGCCTCACCCCCTCCCCCCTCTCCAACTGAGTTGGAGAGGGGACCGCAGCCAACTGGGTTTGTGTAGGGGTGCCGCTTGCTGCGCCCGGTTTTTCCCCTCTCCACCAGCGCACGGGGAGGGATCGAGGGAGATAGGGGTATTACTCCCTGATCGCCCGCCCGCGAATGAAGGACCAGTGGTTATGGATAATCTTCCACTGACCGTTGATCCGCGTATAAACTTCGGTGCAGTTCCAGGGTGTTCGATTCGCGATTGAGCCATCGGGATGCAGCGAGGTCGAAAAGAAGCGGTAAAACAACACGGCAGTATCTCCGCAGACCTGCACCTGCGGCGCGATAAAATCATTCACATCATAGAAAATTTTCCCCGCCCGCGTCGCATATTCCGCTTGTAGCGCTTCCAGGCCATCGAGGCGCTGCGGTGTGCCGGTATCAAAATAGGTGGTGGTCGTGTCGTAGAGTTCGATAAATCCCCAGGGATCGCCTGTGCGCCAGCGGACCATCGCCGCCGTTTCGAGCGCCATCAGTTCCGCCAGCACGCCCTCGTAGACCGGGGGCGGAAAGGTGAACGGCAGCGGAACTTCGACGGAATCGGGCAGGCGGTGATGAAGATACGCCCGGTGATTGTGGACTAGCCGCCATGTCCCGCCCGACCGGAAATAGACCGATGTCACATTCCACCCGGTCGGGCTGTTTCCTCCAGCAGCGGTGTGATCGTGGTAGCTCAGCACAGCCGCATCGCCATGCATCTGGATCAGCGGGTGGCTTATTTCCACCGCCTGCTGCTGGAATATCCCCTCAAACGGCTGGAGATACGCCCGGTATTCATCCAGGCCGCTGATCGGTTTGACCACAGCGGGATTAACCACCGTGATCCCACTGTCGCTGAGGTCGGCAAACCCCCAGGGATCGCCGTTATACCATCGTTCTAACGCCTTTTTTTCAAGATCAAGAACCGTCATCGTTTCCTCCTGTTTACACGCGCACCGGTAATTATATGAACATGCGTTCTGTTTGTCAACAATACGCGCGCCGTTGTCTTGTGTTGGGCTGCACCGCTTATCCGTGATCCGCGTCACCAGCGAAACATGATCCCAGACAGTACTTGCGCCCGGTGGGCTGTGTTACCATAACACAAGGTAAACAGACCCGTGTGAGATAGGCTGAGTCGATGGATCATGTGATCGAAACCCACAATCTGACCAAAATTTACGGTGATAAATACATCGCGCTCAACGGCGCGAACCTGGCGGTCCCCCAGGGCGGAATATTCGGGCTGGTTGGGCCGAACGGCGCAGGCAAAACCACCACCATTCGGATGCTGTTAGGGTTGCACAAACCCACCGCCGGGAGTGTGCTGCTGTTTGGCGAGCCGATGACGCCGAATGCCGTTCACCTGCGCCGCCGGATCGGATTCTTGCCGACGAACCCGCGTTTCCCCAAAGAAATGACCCCGATTGGCTATCTGGATTTTGTCGGCAAAATTTCCGGCCTGCCGTCCGAAGTACGCAAACCCCGGCTGGCGATGCTGCTGCGCGCGGTGGGATTACTGTCGGCAGCCTCGCAAAAAGTGAAGGGATTTTCTACCGGCATGACCACCCGCCTGGGGATCGCCGCCTCTTTGATGAACGATCCCGATCTGCTGATCTGGGATGAACCTACCGCCGGGCTGGACCCCGAAGGTCACAAATACACCCTGGACCTGATTCGGGAGTTAGGCGAAACCAAAACGATCCTGGTGTCGTCGCACAATCTGGCAGACATCAAACGTATTTGCAGCCATATCGCCATTCTCAGCGATGGGCGGCTGATCTTTAGCGGGACCATGCGCGATATGCGCTCGTTGACCCGTTCCAGCGCCCTTGAATTAGAACTGGACGGCGATCCCGAACGGCTGCGCGCCGCCCTGACCAGCAGCGCGATCAGTCTGCGCTGGGAGCTGGATCGCCAATCGCTCAAGCTGTATTTTTCACATGATGAGCCGATGGCAGTGGGCTTGAGCCAGGTGTTGCAGTGTATTGTCGCGGCAGATGCGCGCTTGTTGGCTGTTAATTCCTTACATGATGAAGTCGTGGATGCGTTTATCCACCTGTTAGAAGAGGAGCGTTCGCATGGTTTTTCCCGCATCCTCCGTCTGGAACCGGAGAATCATGGCGTTTCTGGCGCTGCTGGAAGCTGATCTAAAAACGATGACCCATTCGTGGGTTGTGCGTATCTGGGGCCTGCTGCTGATCGCTCAGATTCTCATCACGATCCCCGCCGCCGCCAGCGAAGGGACCGCCGCCGTCAGCCTGTCCGATCTATTGGGCACCTTCCCGCTGATCTGGGCGATTGTGGTGATCTTGATCAGCGCGGGCGCGGTGTCATCCGAAGCGGGAGTCGTGGCGGACAGCATCCTGAGCAAAGCCGTCACCCGTTACGAGTATATCCTCGCCAAGTTGACCTCGCGGCTGCTGGCGGTGATCGCCCTGTACCTCGCCTCAGCGATCACGTCCGCCTATCTGCTCTCGCGTTATGCTGTCACAAGCGATCTGGATACGCCAGGAGTCGTGTACAGCATCAGCCTGATCGGGATGCTGCTGGTGCTGCTGACCAGTCTGGCAGTGGCATTCAGCACGTTTTTTGATCGATCGTCGGTGGCGATTGTCATCACCTGGATTCTGTGGATCGCTGCCGGGGCGATCTGCGCGCTGTTCAAACTGGAGAATCTCTCCCCGGTTCACATTCTCGAACGCCTGCCCGACGCGCTGTCCGGCGATTATTCCGCCCGCGCCCAGTGGGAAGCGCTGATCGGGTTTACCTTCGCGTCGAGTGTGGTGATCGGCGCGGCCATAGCCCATTATGTGCGTAAGGATTTGTGAGGTTTTACCCCTATCCCCCCATCCCCCTTTCCCCGCTGTGCAGAGAAAGGGGGGACCGCAGCCGGGCGTGTTTGTGTAGGGGCGCCGCTTGCTGCGCCCAGTTTTTTTCCCTCTCCACGCGAGTGGGGAGGGGGAAGGTTCACCCTGTCTCCCCCTCTGCCGCCATCAAGCGCAAAAGCTGCTTAAGATTAATCTCGGTGGGGAATCCGTCTTTGTCCCAGTGCCAGGGACACCCACAGTAATCGAGCAGCAGCCCTTGCGCGGGGATGCCCTGATCCTTGCAGTTCCAGCCGCCGGAGATAATCGTCAGCGGACACGACACCCCAACGATCCCCGCCGTGCCGGGCTGTGTCCCGCTGCCCGCTGACGCGCGCGCCAGATCATCGGGCAGCAGAAAAACCGCGAAGCCGTGTTTTTTGCCCAACTGCGTCACCTGATGCACGCGGCAGGCGGGCTGACAGCCCGCGCACAGCGCCCCATAAGGCGAAGGTTTGGCCTGACATTCAGATTCCGGGCGGGCGCGCATACACGGCGGCAGAAATACCACTTTACGCGGCGCGGCGAGAAAGTCCGCACGAAATGCCCGGTTGAGGATTTCCGTCCCGACCATGTTCAGGTGATATTCGACCCGCTGCCGCCCGCAGAAGACCACATCCTCACGCCAGCGATACGCCGGGTGAGTCTCCGCCAAAAAGTGTTCGACCTGCGGCGTATATTTCCCCAGCGCGATCAGGCTGTGCGCCTCGAACCACGCCGCGAAAGAGAGAATCGGGCCGAGAAAAACAGCCTCACCCCCTACCCCCTCTCCATTAAAAATGGAGAGGGGACCGTGATCGGACACTTCCTTTTCCCCGCCGTCCTGGTGGAGAGAAGAAAAATCGGGTGAGCGGCGCCGCTGCTCCCCCTTTCTCTGCGCAGCGGGGAAAGGGGGATGGGGGGATAGGGGTAAATCTGAGGCTAAAAACCCCGCCCACCCGCGCAGCCGCTCCACCTCCGGCCCGAAATCCCCCGCCGCTGCGAGCCAATCCAGCAGCCGGTTTAAATGCTC
>JACRBK010000636.1 GCA_016234525.1 Chloroflexota bacterium | reverse complement strand
TGATGGTCCCCAGACAATAAAGGTATTGTCCTCGTTTTGCAGTGTGTTATTGCTTGTTTCTGCCGGTGCAGGAGCGGCCTGTGTCTGAGCATGAATTCCAACCAAAGTAACAGCAATTACCATCACTATCATTATCGACATTTTCTGTTTCATGACCAGAACCCCTGCTTTAGCTATGTTCTGTGATTTTCGATCAGCAGTATAGCTTTATGCTTAAATTCACAATAAACATCCACATTATAGCATACAGTACAGGCTTTCATGTGTTCATTCCCCTTAGCTGATAGCAAGCGCTGGTTTATGATTGGTATTGTCCTCACCCATGACTCCCTTGATCAGCAGCCAGGCAACCATCACCAGTCCTCCGATCCCATATTGTTCAAAGACTAATCCGGGGGAGAAAACCGCACCAGGTAATGAAGCGCGCCTTCTAACTTCCCGCTTCATCGTCGACTTCTTTTTATCTTACACTTTTAGGGGAAGTGCCGAACAACCGCACGTTTCGCGGATCATCAAGCGCACGCTGAGAACAGTCACACCCGTGATGCGTGTTCCCTGCTGCTGGCTGATCAACTGGCGAGCAGCGCGGCGGCCTTGTTCGACAACATCTGCTGCAACGGTAGTTAACCCGGCGGTTTCAGCTTCTGGCGCATCGCCAAAACCGACTACCGACACATCGCCCGGTACAGCTCGCCCGTTTCGACGCAGCGTTTCAACCACCGTGATACCCATCACATAATCAGCAGCAATAACCCCATCGAAGTCTGCGCCATTATCGATCATCGCCTGGACCGATTGAGCAGCAACCGACGCAGAAAAATCGCCTCGCAGAAAATGAATATCAGGTACAGAGATGTTATAGCGCAGCATTTCGCGGAAAAAAGCAGCTTCACGTTCGCTGCTATCGCGCTGGGTTGGCACACCTCGAATATAGACCAGCTTACGGCGGTGGCAGCGTTCCACTATATGCTTAACAAGTTCGCTCATACCCTGCACATTATCGGCAATAACCGAAGGAATCGGCAGTTCTGGTACAAGATGGCTGACCAGCGACAATGGTGTACCTGACTCGTACATCGAACGCAGCAGATCAAGCGGGGCGGCATCTGCGATCACTAACACTCCGGACAGCGCCGCGCAATCTAACGTGATCGGGGACGGGTGATCAGGGTCTTCGGCATATGAATCGATTTGGACAGAATACCCATATCGGACGGCAATATCGCTTGCGCCCGCGATGACATTACGCTGAAAAACTTGATGCTGATCGTTAGTAATAATTCCTAGAACCGGTTTTCGCGCCATACTTACACCATCCCCAACTCACGGCGCAAACCTTGCGCGACTGCTCCCACCGCCACCAACAATGAAGACTCCGCCTCAGTGAGCGAGAAGGTTACACGCTGGACCAAATCGGGCAGTACAAAGTGCTGTGTATATTGCACAGCCTGATCAAGCAGCGGTTGTCCGAAGTTCGCTATCGGCCCCGCCAGCGAAATATGATCGGGGCGCAGCAAGCCGATTATCCATGCAAAAACCTGTGCCAGATAACGGCTGAGTTCGTCCTGAAGCGCCAGTGCGGCGCGATCTCCATTGGCGGCAGCATAACGCAAATGGAGGTAACTCAAAGGATCATTTTCACCAGGTAAAATCGAGCCAGGATACGCCCGACGCAGTGCATAAATACGCTGCTTGACGACCTGCCAGCCCAAAAATATCTCTAAACGGTCTTCTTCAACTGTGTTGGTGTCAGCGCGCGCCGCCATACGCAAATGTCCAATATCACCGCCGCCGTGATAAGGGGCGCTGTTGATCACCAATCCAACACCAACCCCACGCCCTACTAACACTGTTGCCAGACTATCGGCCCCATTGACCGCACCAAAAACATACTGCCCCATAGCGGCGAGTTCTGTCCGGCTAGCAACATAGACAGGGACATTAAAATTTACCCGGATCAACTGGGCTAACGGGACATCCCGCCATCCCCAGTCCGCGATATAACTGACAATACCCGTCCGCGAATCGACTATTCCCGGCGTGCCAATTCCGATGCACAGCAGCGGCGCATCTAACTGTGCCATCAAACCATTGATGACATCGAGCAGTGCATTCACCACAATCGTGTCGTCGGGCGCTTCGGATAGATCAACATAATGCTGCGCGACAATTCGCCCATCGAGTACCGACAGCGCTCCAAAAACACGCTCCTCGCTGAGCGAAATTCCTATGATATGGCGGGCAGTGGGGACAAACTTGAGCAGGCGCGGGCGTTTGCCTCCACCTTCGGTAGAGGGCCCATGACCTTCTTCGACCAACAGCCCATCATCGATCAGTTCCCCGATCAATTCAGAAACCGTTGGTTTTGCCAGCCCAGTTTCTTGGGCCAATGCAGCCCGATTGTCTGCCACACCGTTATAGACAGCACGCAGCATCAGTTCGCGGTTATGCCGCCTGAGCTGTCCATGAGTCGCTTTATCATCACGCGATCTGACCATGCTCACTCCCTTATCCCGTCCCGCATTGGCCCTGTGCAAACTCGCGCAACACATCCCAGTTCGCCGGGTCTTCGCCGCCCAATCCCCAGATCGCTACCCCACCGAGTTCGGGATGGGTACTGAGAAGCAATGTTAGTTTATATTGCAAACCAGCCGCATCGGCAACATAAACGGTCTGTTTGGGCAAACCGCGTGCATGGACTTCGATATAGGCTTCCATGTCGGCGGGATTACGCTCAATGGAGAGATCAAACGATTCGATAGTGCGCTGGACACTCTCCCAAGTGGTGATCATTACGTCGCTCCGCTGCCAACGATAACCGTAAAAATGCAGACCCAGCCGCACTTTAGAGAGGTCTGTCACCGTCGCGGCATAGGCCAGCACATCACTCGCCCATTCCGGCGGGCCAATGGGCCCCGGATCACGGCTTGCACTGCTAGTATAGTCATAGGTCATGATCTTGAAAAAATCTACAGCGGGAGCCAGCCGGGTCCAATCCTGGGCGGTGGCGCTTTCCCAGGCGGCTTGATCAGCGGTCTTGGCGTGGACGGCTATCGAGATCAGCCGCCCATTGGCGTGTAAACGCCCCGCTAGCGTCTCGATAAAGTCGGAAAAATCGTCGCGGGTTGAGAGCGGAAACGACTCGTAATCAATATCTATCCCGTCATAATCCCACTGTTCGACCAACGCCACAATGGTTTCAATATGTTCGACGCGGAGACTGTCGTCAATCGCGAAGGGGGAAGCGTGCGCGATAGTCGGCAAAATCAGCAGGCCAGCGTCGCGCCATGCCTGCAATTTTTCGGCGTTTTCGCCGTCAGGGCTGACGCGCAGTGTGCCATCCGCATTTGCCGCGTACCAGAACGGATTAATCTCGTGAATCACATCGAGATGATTCGTGATCGAGTCCAACCCACCCGGATGTTCCGCCGATGGGTACCAGACCGAGACACACCATGTTTGCTCCGGGTCATCCCCCTGGGCCGCCGCTAACCAGGGAGTGATTACCACTATCCCTATTACGAATCCAACCCGCAGCAAAGTTTTCATGAGCGTTCCCTTTTAGATTTGGTCGAACGACACATCGGGAATCGGGCAGGGCAGGACGCCAACGGCTTCAATTTCCCCAAACAAAACACGAACAGCGGCTTCGGTGGTAACAGCGCGAATCCCATACGCACATAGATACGTTTTGATCATGGGAAAGGCGATCAGATCGTAGGGAGTACGCAGCGCGATCACCACTGGCTGCTGCCCACGTGCATAAAGTGTTCGGACCAGTTCCGCCTGTGCCGCATCTTGATCGGCGGCGACTGTGCCGACGACCACAATCTGTGCGCCCAAAGTCGCGTCCAGAATTGCGCCGAGTTGATTATCCCCGGCAGGCAGTTGATAGGATTGCGTGCGCGGGTGACGCTGCCGGATCGCGTCTGCGAGTCCGATATGCGCAGAGGAAGAAGTATCCGCCGGAGTCAGGTCACGCGGAACGGGCGTGATAACAGCAATCGTATCATCCACGCCAGGACGAAGCGGAAGCTGTCCGCCGTCGCGTACCAGTGTAATCGAACGATCCGCTATCGTTTGGGCGATCTGCTGATGTTCGGCACATCCAACTATACTCAGATCGGGGAGGGCAAGCTGATCGGCACGCTGCCGTGCAGCTTGAATACGTGCCAGCGCAGCAGGTTGGACATAAGAAATCGTCTGGTGTGCGATCTCAAGTTGATTGGGTAAGTGTGCCAACAGCACAAGGTCCGCTCCGGCATGCAGCGCGAGCCGTGTGCTTTCAACCGCACCGAAGCGCGCTACCGGAGTCATATCCATCGCATCGGTAAGCACCAGCCCATCAAACCCCAATTCGCCGCGCAAAAAATCATAGAGTATCGCCCGGGAGAGCGTCGCCGGGAGATCTGCATCCAGCGTCGAAAAGAGAATATGAGCCGACATGATAGCCTGCACACCCGCCTGAATGGCCGCGCGGAACGGGACCAGTTCCACCGCATCGATCCGTGAGCGGGGGTAATCTAACACGGGCAAATTGTGGTGTGTGTCACTGCTCACATCACCATGCCCAGGGAAATGTTTCGCATTCGCGATCACCCCCTCAGCTTGAATACCCCGGATCATTGCTACACTCAGATCGGCTACCAACGCCGGATTCGCGCCAAACGAGCGAACCCCCACAACAGGATTCGCCGGGTTCACATTGATATCCACAGAGGGCGCGAAATTCAGATTCACGCCCATCGCCAAAAGTTCACGAGCCAACACGCGCCCGGCCTGTTCCGCCAGCTCAGGAGAACGTGTCGCACCAAGCGCCATATTCCCCGGCAGTTCTGTCGCACCATGCGTGACCGCCATCAACTGCCCGCCTTCCTGATCTATTCCGATCAGGGGGACCGGCTGTCCTCCGGCGCGGGCGGCCTGGCGCAGCATATCGGTAACGGTGCGCACCTGTGCCGGTGAGTCTCCGTTCCAATGCCCGAACAGACAGAACGACGAAATCTCCCCCTGGCGCACTCCTTTTAAAATCTCGTCGGGAACACGGTATCCCTCAAAACTATGCATTAGTTGCTGCATGGCGGACTATCCTTTGGAGCCGGTAGTGGTGATACCCTCGATAAAATAGCGTTGGGTCAGCATAAACACGACTAGCACCGGGATCACGAACAAAACACTCGCGGCCATCACATCCTGCCAGGGCAGCGGCACTTCTTGCAAGTTTAGTTTTTGGGCGACGTAGATCGGCATGGTGTAGAGCGCCGGTTTCTGCAAATAAATCAGCGGCATCATCAGGTTATTCCATTGTCCGACAAACAAGAACACGGTGATGGTCGCCACTGCCGGACGTGACAACGGCATAATGATGTGCCAGTAAATTTGAAAGGGATTTGCGCCGTCAATCATGGCGGCCTCGTCTAGCTCTTTGGGGATGCCCAACATGAACTGGCGCAGCAAAAAGATCAATGACGCACCCCCTGCGAAAAAGCCGGGCAGCGTGATCGGATTAAAGGTCCGAATCCACTCCAGTTTATGAAAGATCACATATTGAGGAACCAATGTCGCCTGGTAGGGCAGCATAAGGGTACTCATCATGAGCGCGAATACCATACCGCGCCCTTTCCACTCCAGGCGGCTGAACGAAAAAGCTACAAAAGAGACGGATGTGATCGTGCCAAACAAGACCAACGTCACGATAAAAATGCTGTTGATGTAGGATCGCCAGAAATTGCTGTCTTCAAGCACTTTTTCATAATTCACCCACTGCGCTACTTCGGGCAGTAGATGGAGTTGAGATCGCCCAACTTCATCAATCGTCTTGAGTGATGTCCCGACCATCCAGACCAGCGGGAACAAGAAAAATAAGGCCCCGGCGATCAGAATGGCATACAGCAGCACACCTTGTAACTGCTGCGCAGATCGCCGCACTACTGGCGCGTGTCTGACGTTTGACCATGATAGAGTTTTGGTTCGCATTGCCATCGCCTTAAGCCTCGTAATGCACCCAACTGCGGCTGAAACGGAATTGCAGGATCGTCAGCGTGACGATAATGACAACTAAAATCCATGACATCGCAGCGCCTTCGCCAATATGCAGTTCGGAGAAAGTGCGCGAATAGAGCAGGAAAGCCGCCGATTGCAAACTGTCAACCGTGAGTGGGGTTTGCAGAATATAGACATTCTCAAACGTTTGAAGTGCAGCAATAAGGCCGATGACCAGGTTATAGAACATAGCCGGCGAGATCAACGGCAGGGTGATTTTAAAGAAACGCTGAAGGGTGTTTGCACCATCAACTTCAGCCGCTTCGTACATGGAACGCGGCACATTTTTCAGCGCGGCCAGGAAGATCAACATCCCTGTTCCCGAACTCCACATAGTAATCAGGATCAGCGAGGGCTTAGACCATAATTCGCTGTTCATCCAAAGCGGCACACGCCCTGCGACGGGAAACTCGCTGGTCGCCTGGCGGAACATCGCAAAATGATACACGGGCTTGCCCGCTGCCTCTGCAATTTTCTCGAACGCCTGAAAATAGGTCCGCCCATCGAGATAAGACCCGATGGTAAACAGGGCAAAAAAGGCCAGCGCTCCATATGAGAGCCAGCGCCGCGCACGCGGATATGTCTCATTCAATAACGCCATGCCCAGCATAACCGCAACGGTTAAGCCGAAGAACCAAAGCGACGACATCTGGTTGGCGGGATACACTTTGTCCAGGTAATTTAAATCATCGGTGTGTTCTAAGGTACTGCCGAATGTCAGATAATGTGTTACCACGTTCAGATGATGACCGTCTAACTGACCGGACGCCAGGCGGACGAACAAGATCAGACTTAAGACCGCGAGGCAGCCGCCCAACACGCGATATTTCTGCGTGTTCCACCTGCCAACCCATGAGCCGAGCATGGGAACTGCGACAAGCGCTGCCGGGATAAAATAACGGCGGGCTTCCACGCTGGTGGCATCATAATCTGTATGAGAGAGAACCCCCACAACAGCCGCGAGCAGAATAACTAACCCTGCCCCTTGAACGAGTTTAATACGCGGCTGGCGCTGCCAGGCCATTGACATCGTGGAAGCTAACACCACTATTCCGAGGAAATAAATCCACGCGGGATCAACTGGGTCAGCCATCAACCCTTTTGCCATCAATCGGTAGACGATGACAATGCCAATAATCTGCGCACTGCGCCAGGCCATAGTGCGCTTACCTTCGGTCCACTCGCCCAACGCCAACAGGCCGATGAGCAGCAGACCAGCAGCGCCCGCAATCGTAAAACTGATTGGGCCGAGCGGGTCTCCGGTAGTAATGCCAATATAAAATCCATTGAAGGCTTCCATCAAATAGATGAAACCCCGGTAGATGTAGTCGAAAACAACAAAAGTATCGGCAAATTTTTGCAGCGATTCGTTAACAAACCCGCCGTTGGAGGCCAGCATATAGCGCCAGGCCAACAAGATCGCAGGGCCGCCTGCCAGAATAACCGGCATATAAAAAATCATCCGAAAGATGCGAATACCGCGCATCTCGTTATTCAGCAGCATCGCCATACCCAACGCTGCTCCGATTTGCAGCGGGACGCCGATAATCGCGTAATAGAATGAGTTGAGCATCGCCTTATTAAAATTGCGCCCTTGCCGTCCTTCATTGAGCAGCAGGGTGCGGTAATTATCCAGCCCGGCCCATTCGATCTTGTCGCCGATTTGATAATTCGTGAAACTGTAATAAAGAGAAGCCAGCGCTGGGCCAAGCACAAAAATCAAAAACCCGACGATCCAGGGGCCTGCAAACATAAAACCCCAAAAGACTTTGCGCTGTTCTGCCTGGGAGAACCCACGCAGCCGGGCCATAATGCGCGCCAGATAACCAAGCGCCAGGCTGGACACGGCGATAAACACGATTGTGTACATCGCGTACTGAAGATTGAAAAGTCGGGCTTGTTCTTCCATCTTTTGCTCGCTCTGTCTTACTCTCGATTGATCATGCAGAAGGGGAAAATAGGCGGGGGAGTGTGTCCTCCCCCGCTGTCAGTCAGAGGTTTACTTAGTCCAGATAACCTTGATCTTCGAGAATGAGATCATATTCTTCTTTGAGCGCCAACTGCGTATCTTCGAGACTCTGTTGATCCGTCAAGAACAGGGTCATTTGTTCGAAGATAAGCGGGCGAAGTTCTGCACTGGCGCGGATGTCTGAGAAAGCGCGACCATATTCAACGGTCAGATCGAGCAGCTTGGTCCATACCGCATCGGAGGCTTTAATCTGTTCCCAGGCATCCTGGCGAACCGGGGTAAAGCCAGCCACGTCCTTGAGCGCAATCGCGTTTTCCTGGCTGCCGATAAACTTGAGGAATTCTACTGCCAGTTCGGGATCTTCGACGTACGCAGGAACCGACAACCAATCGATGAAGACCTGGACCAGGGGAGCGCCATTCGCACCCGCCGGATAGGGCGCAACTTCGATATTGTTCCAAATTTCGGCGCTGGTCGCGGGCATGGCCCACATCGGGAAGATACCGCTGATGACAGCGCCCGATTCGATAGCCGTGCCTTCAATCGGAGGCAGACCGGCGGTGTCTTCCGTCGGGCGCATCACGCGGCGGCGGTCATACATATACTGCATCGCTTCGGCGGTTTCGGCGCTGTCGAAGGCGCTCGTGCCGTCTTCATTGTACAGTTCGCCCCCGGCTGACCAGATGTAGGCGATGAATTCTTGCGCGTCGAACAGGTCGTTACCGATATCCATGAACGCCCACTGCTTGGCGGCGTTGTCTTCAAGCACGGTATTCGCCTGCATGAACGCCAGTGCGTCAGTGAAGGTCAAGGGGACTTCGCCCTGCATCAGGTCCGAACGGAAGAAGATCGGGCGGGGACTCATCAGCAGAGGCAGGCCACGCATGTGACCATCGAAGGTGACGGTATCGACAGCCGCCGGGAGGAACTGGCTCCAATCGGCCCAATCCGTGAAGTAGGGGTCCAGATCGTACAGCAAATCGCCATAGGTGGCTGCGTATTCGGAGCCAAGATACACAATGTCCGGGCCTTCGCCAGTCGTGATCCAGCCTGCGACGGTTACATCGAAGTCACCCCAACCGCCAGTCAAGATGTCGCACTTAACGCCGGGATGTTCAGCTTCAAAGGCCGGGAAAATCGTTTCACGGAACCAGGTCATAGTGTCTTCGGTCAGACCAGTGATGTAGATTTCAAGGGTCTGATCTTGACGCGCTTCCACGTGCGAGGGGGTGCGAGCCGGAGCCACTACTGCAATCGCCATGATCAAAGCAAGTGCCAAAAAGAGAACGCGTTTCATGTTTTTATACTACTCCTTGTCGTAAATCGTCTATAGGTTTGAGGAAGATAGAAAAAAACGCTGCTGGACTGTGTGTAACAGTTCACCTCCTACGAAGTGTCTTTGTCAGTTGCCGGGTCGTGCGGCGAAAATGGATAGTTAGTAACCATAACTTCCTAACTAAAGGCAGCATAACATAGAAAAAGAGAGTTGTCAACAAATCTGGCGGCAGCAAGAAAGGTCACTGCCCCGACGTATAAGAAGCAAGCCTTGATTGATAGGGAAATTTCGAGGTACAAAGTACGGGCTATTTTGAGCTTGGAGGTAATTCTCCGCGCCTTATAGCCGAACGGGGCCTTACGATTGCCCAACAGATCGCACAGGCCCACGGGGTCGAAAGTTCAATTGGAGCAGGGACAACATTTACTGTCTTCTTGCGTATATTCCCATGATTCGACTATCCAAACCGCCCCGTGATGTAATCCTCAGTGCGCGGATTGGCCGGGTGCTGAAAGAGTCTGTCGGTACGGCCATACTCGATCAATTCGCCAGCACGCTTTTCGTTCGACAACATAAATGCGGTGAAGTCGGAAACGCGCGCCGCCTGCTGCATGTTATGGGTGACGATGACGGTAGTGTAATGCACCATCAGTTCACGCATGAGTTCTTCTATCCGCAAGGTAGCGATCGGGTCCAGGGCAGAACACGGCTCGTCCATCAAGATGATTTCCGGTTCAACCGCCAGCGCGCGGGCGATACACAGTCGCTGCTGCTGCCCGCCAGAAAGGGCCAACCCAGATTTTTTCAGGTCGTCCTTGACCTCGTCCCACAGTGCAGCCTGGCGCAGACTGTGCTCAACGATCTCTGCTAAGGCTGACTTATCACGCAACCCCAGAACACGCGGACCGTAGGACACATTATCGAAAATCGACTTCGGGAATGGGTTCGGCTTTTGGAAGACCATGCCAATCCGGCGGCGGACTTCGACGGCGTCCACATCAGGATCGTACAGGTTCATATCCCGAAACCAGATCTGCCCAGTCGTCCGGGTGCCGGGAACCAGATCGTTCATGCGGTTAATGGCGCGCAGCAGCGTGCTTTTGCCACAACCTGAAGGCCCGATCAACGCCGTGATCTTGTTAGGCTCGATTTTGAGATTAACCGCGCTGACAGCGAGAAAACTGCCGTAATAAACACTGAGGTCTTCTATTTCAATGGCATACTTGCTGATAGTGCTGACAGTCATGAGAGTCTCCTGCTAAAGCGGTTGCGAAGAATAATCGCAATCGAGTTCAAGCTCAACAGCAGCACCAGCAGCACGACAATAGCGGCGGCGGCGGCGTTGCCAAATTCGGCCTGGGGATAGGTCGTCCAGCGATAAATCACCATCGGCAGAGCAGTGAAATTGGAAAAAGGACCGGTGGGGTCCTGGGTCAAGTAGGTGGCGGCTCCGATCAGGATCAGGGGTGCGGTTTCTCCGACGGCGCGCGAAATTGCCAGGATCGTCCCGGTCAGGATACCCGGCAAAGAATAGGGTAGGACATGGTGCCAGATCGTCTGCCACTGAGTCGCGCCCAGTCCATAACTGGCCTGCCGCAAGGAGTTCGGCACTGCCCGGATCGCTTCCTGAGCGTTGATAATGATCAACGGCAGAATCAGCAGTGCCAGCGTAAATGCTGCCGAGGCGATAGTCCGGCCATTGGCGGTCGTAGTCCCCAAAATATTCCCGCTGGTCAAATCACTCAGCGCCCTGACAAAAATCCCAAGTCCCAACATACCGTAGATGATCGACGGCACACCCGCCAGGTTGCTGATATTGATCTGGATCAAATGGTTCAGTCTGCTGCTGCCCGCGTACTCTTCCAGATAAATCGCCGCGCCAACGCCTATCGGGAATGCGACAAGGATGGTGATCAAGATGATCATCAGCGACCCGACCAGCGCCGGACGAAGGCCAGTCGCATCCGGGCGGCGTGGATCGAGCGGGCTGCTGATAAATTTCCAGTTTAGCCAGGAATGCCATTCCAACCGGGCCTGCGGAAATTTCTCTAATGCAGCGTGTTCGATACCGCTCTTATTGGTCAGCGATTCCCAGAGTGACCATCCTTTGACGATCTGCGGCTGGACGATCTCGTCCAACACGATCTGTCTAAGATCGCTCTTTGACAGGTTGGCTTCCAAAATCTGGGCGGCCTGATTGGTATCGAGTTGGTTGAACGGCAGATCGGCTAACTCGGCGGGATAGTGCCGGCCTGCCAAAACCTCTTCTATAGACTGCTGGCTAAGACCGGAGAATTCATCCTGGCTGGCTCCGCGAACATCCTGCAATACGAACACACGCAGCCGGGCAACACGCACGCCTTCAGCGAGAACCAGAGACAGATCGTTTTCAGAAAGATCATCAAGGGTGCGCCCGGTCGCCTGTCCATTGATGGTCAGAGCTTCGGGCTGCACGGCATACTGCACGGCGGTATAACCCACTGTTTTGTTAACAATGGTCCAGACCAGGGTCGCCAACGCGAGCAGAGCCAGCGTTACAGAAACCAGGAACAAAACTCGCATCAGTTTACCCCGCAGATGGCGGGCGGTGACGTTACGATGCAGAGCTTGACCGTCAGGGAGTGAGGTTTGTGGTACTTCACGATCTGGCCCTAGCTTCCACAGCGCGACCAGTCCTGCCAGACCACCAATAACACCGCCGATCACCCCGAAACTGTCGCTGGAAACCAGCCAGAGTACCATAGCGACAAACCATGTCCCGGCAAAACCGGTCAGGCCCCCGATCAGCATACCGAGTTTGGGGCTGTACCCTCGCCGGGCAGCGATGACAGGCGTAGACAGACTGCCAAGGAGACAAAGCAGCAGGCTGAAAAACAGAACGCCGAAGAGTGCCACATTGTTAGCCATGTTTAGTCGTATACCTCACGGAAGTGCGCGACGACGGTACGGCTAAGCAAATTGAGGGCAAAAGTCATCACAAAGAGCAGCAGTCCGACCACAAAAACGCTGTTGTAGTCCAGTGTGTCGTAAGCCAGGTCACCGCCGCTAATGCTGGCAATGTACCCGGTCATCGTCCAGGCTGACTCAAAGGGATTGGCGGTCAAATTAGGGCGTGCTCCCGCCGCAATCGCCATAATCATCGTCTCACCGATAGCACGTGAGACAGCGATAATAAAGGAGGCAATAATGCCCGAAATAGCAGCAGGTAAAACGATACGAATGGTCGTTTCCAGTTTGGTCGAACCCAGGCCATAAGCAGCTTCACGCAGAGAGCGTGGTACCGCACTCAGCGCATCCTCACTCATCGACGCGACGAGCGGCAGGATCATAATACCCATAACTATCCCGGCAGAAGCGAGGTTGAAGGTTTCGACAGTACCGTTCCCAAACAATGTTTTGAGCAGCGGCGTCATAAATTGAAGAGCGAAAAAGCCGTACACCACTGTCGGGACACCGGCCAACACCTCGAGGATCGGCTTTAATGTGTTTCTCGTGCGGGGTGACGCATACTCACTTAAATACACAGCCGATCCCAATCCAAGCGGCAGGGCAACCAACATGGCCATAACGGAACTCATTACCGTGGCGGCCACTAACGGGGCAATGCCTAGTTCATAACGGTGCGGCTGCCACTGGGTGGTATTCACAAAGTCCACTGGGCTGATGCGGTGAATGGTGCCGCTGGCATCGAGATATTCGGATCTGAGCAAAAGCAGAGACTCACGCCCCAGAACGATTACGATAGCGACTGTCGTAAAAATGGTGAGAAACCCACAGAAAAACAAGAACGCCTGGATCAAAGCTTCCCCGCGTCGGAACTGTTTGTGCAGCGCTGGCTTTTCTGTTCGGGCATCCGCCAGCAAGAGGCTTTTCTGCCGGATAGTGACTGCCGAATTATCCATAATACTTTCCTTACTCGTCGTTTCGCTCCGATAGGGGAGGGAACAATTCCCTCCCCTGATATATAATTCTCTGGATGTATATTGGAATTTACTGGGCGGCTACAACACCCGTCGCATCCAGCCAGACCTGCTTGGAGACATTGAGCGCTTCAATGCTGATCGGGAAGTACCCTACTTCCATCACTACCTCATCCGCGTTTGTCAGGTAATAACTGATGAACGCAGCGACCTGGGGCTTCTCGCTCAGGATGTTAGCAGCGCTGTAGATAAACAGCGGACGGCTAAGCATGTAGGTACCGGCTTCTGCGGTTTCTTCGTCAGGCGTGATGTATTCAATCGGCTTTTCGGTGTCGGCGGTCCACTCTTCTTCGGGGATGACAACGAGGTTGTCGGCATCATCAAAGGTCACGTCGTTAGCAATCGCTATCGCCGTCAGGTCGTCCTGGTTCGCCAGGTAATACGCGAAACCGAAATAACCAATCGCGTAGGGGCTGCCCTTTACCCCTTCGACCAGGGTATTATCGTTTTCGCTGACGGTGGGATTGGCAGCCAGCAGAGCATCTGTGCGGGCTTCTGCTTCGGCATACATACCTTTGGTGCCAAGAACGGCTTCGCCAAAGAAGTCGAACGTGCCACTATCGGTGCCGGGGGTAAAGAGCTGAATTTCTTCGGCGGGCCAGTCAGGATTGATTTCGTTCCACTGCTTGACTTCACCCGCGAACATCTTGATCAGTTCGCTGCGTTTCAGTTCAGTCACAAAGTCATTGTCTTTGTTCACAACAACGGTAATCGCATCCGTGCCAACCCGAAATTCGAGCACTTCACGACCAATGGCCGCGCAGTTCTCCTGTTCGGAGTCCTTGATAGGGCGGCTGGCATTACTAATATCAGTCGAACCTTCACCACAAAAGCGTTCAAAACCTGCGCCCGTGCCGGTTTCGGCAATAGTGATATTGCCTGCGAAGCCGTCGTCGTTGAAGCGCGCCGCCATGGCAACGGTGATAGGCTCTACCGTAGAGCTGCCCGCGATAGCGATATCGCCAGTGACACTCAGGGGATCCACTTCGGGTAAAACGATAGGGTCAGGTCCTTGCGCCAGTGCGGCTGACATCGGGACGACCAAAGTCAGAACAAGGGCCACGACCAGAGTTTTCATCCAACGGTTGTACTGCATAAGGTTCTCCTCATTCATTGCGTGTTAGAGTAGGTTATTATTGTCTTTAGCAATGCAGATGTTAGACGACAGAGATAAAGGGGTTAGAAAACAACGTTTAAGAGTTAGAGGGAGATCCTTTAAAGGTTTTTAAACGTAGTAGAGAAAGTGCGACGATCAGCGATTCAAATAGTCGTACTGGTTATGCCAATGATGGTGGGATCCACGAGGCGCGTTAATTCAGACCCTCAACAATAGTGCCTGTGGGGGCATTTAACGCATCCGCGCCCAATTTCTGTCTTTTATGAAGTTTTTAGGGGTAAGAACTCCATCTTGTCACGGGATGTTCGCAGCCGACCTCATCCCGGACAAGTCACTACTTTTGAAAGATGAATCTTAACCCACGATTGAAGGCTTCCGGTTTGTTGCCCGCATGACGCTCACCCTCGATCGTTCTGGTTTCCATTTCGAGACCTGGGTAGCCACGCGCTTTAACGATCGCCATGAACGCTTTGACCGGCGGTGCCAAACTTTCTATCTCGCCAACACTCAGGAACAGCCTGACCGGCAAGTCGCGATGGTCGTTGGCGTATTCGGCTTCCTGCATAAAAGCAAACCGTTGACCATAAACAACAGCCGGGCTTGCAACTATATACCCGCTGAAGAGTTCCGGCTCATCGAACATCGCATACAGCGTAAACGAACCACCGAAGGAGCTTCCCATCAGGTTGCGCTGGGAAGGATCTATCGGGTAGTTGGCCTCAACGAAGGGAATCAGTTCATCTTTGAAAAAAGCAAGGAACTTGGGTGCACCGCCAGAGCCTGGAATTGACGGGTCTCGTACCGGCGTATAGTCCATAGCTCGCAGAGCGTCGTAGTCCGGGTTGGGGCCAGAATACGTGATGCCAACCAGGATCAGCTCAGGGACGAATCCGTCATAGAAGAGACCGCCATAGATAGAATCGAGCAGCTTGAAATCCCATTGTCCATCAAGCACATAGAGGACGGGGTATTTCTTCTCTTTATTTTGTGCATATTCGCTCGGAAACCGAACATAAATATCGTAGTTGTGACCGGTCACCGAAGACTTGAGGGCCATCACCTTCGTGTCTGGAAGTGTAACACCCTCAAGGAGCGAGCTGCACGACTCCTGGTCTTTCTGCGTGCACCCGCTGACAACCAGCGAGAGCAATAAACCGATTATGAACAGGTATATTCGCGAGGAAAATATCATTGAGTTGATTACCTCCTGTTGGGGATGAATGAATAATAGTTAGCATCCATGAACAGCCACTTTACACCGATCCACTTTGTAGGGCAGAAAAACCCGATCTATGAGAGAAGGCTCGTACCCTAAAAAAACTCCATCCACGACCCAATTTCACATAATGATAGGCTATGGGGTAGTGGCATTTTATACTACCCCATTTTAAATTGATGATCTTGCCCTATCACGGGAAGACAGATTAATTGACCTCTACAGGGGCGGCATGTCCGCCCTACCGGGCTTTTACACCAGCACCGCGCGAATCCGGCGCAAGCCAGATCCTACCGCTTCATCCTTCACAATTTGGAAGTGGCCTAACTGCCCGGTGCGATCCACATGCGGTCCACCGCAGATCTCACGGCTGAAATCGCCTATTGTATAAACCTTGACCACCTCCCCATACCGATCCTCGAATAACCCAATCGCGCCGGAGTTTTTCGCTTCATCCAGACTCATCTCTTGCCACGACACGGGAAGATTGTGCTGAATCTGCTCATTCACCAGACCTTCTACCGCTGTGATCTGTTCCTCGGTGAGTTTATCGGTATGCGAAAAGTCGAAGCGCAGCCGCTCGACAGTGATATTGCTGCCGCGCTGCTCGACATGTGTTCCCAGGACGCGCCGCAACGCTTCATGCAGCAGATGTGTCGCCGTGTGTAGTTGAATTGTTTCGGGACGGCGCTCAGTTAGACCGCCGCGAAACCTTCCTGCCGCGCCCTGCCTGGAACGTTCTTGATGTGCGCTAAACGCCTGCTCATAACCGCTTAGATCGATCTCTAAACCCTGCTGCTGCGCGAGCTCCTGCGTGAGTTCTACAGGGAACCCATAGGTATCATACAGCTTGAACATCACGTCACCCGGCAGTATTGACTTCCCGCGGGCGCGGCATTGATCCACTGACCGGCTAAATTCATGCCGTCCGCGCACCAGTGTGCCTTGAAATTTTGTTTCCTCACGGTCCAGCGACAACAGAATGTGATCCCGCTGCTGGCGCAGTTCAGTATATGGATCGGAGAGAGTCGCAATCACTGTTTCCGCCAGATCTGCGAGGAAGTGCCCTTCTATCCCGATCTCGCGGCCATAACGCACCGCGCGCCGGATCAAACGCCGGACGATATAAGGTTGATCGACATTGCCCGGCTGGATCCCTTCCGCCAGGATGAAGACCGCCGCGCGGGTATGATCCGCAATTACGCGCAGAGCGAAGGTGTCCGGCTGGCGCACCAACCGCCGCAGATGTTCCATGATCGGCAGCAACACATCGGTTTCATAGGGGGACGGTACACCCTGTAGGACCGCTAACATTCGATCCAGCCCCAGTCCAGTATCGACATTCGCCTGTCCCAGCGGGATATAGCGCCCATCATCGCATTTTTCATATTGCATAAAAACGTTGTTCCACACTTCCCAGAAGCGCTGCGGATTCGTAACCATCGTTTCGCCGATAGGACCGGATGGATCGGTGTCGTAGAAAATTTCGGTGTCCGGTCCGCATGGTCCTGTCGCTCCGGCGGGTCCCCACCAATTATCTTTTTTCGGCAAAAACGTGATACGCGGAATTCCTAATGAGAGCCAGATATCCGCACTTTCATCATCGCGGGGCGCATCGGCATCACCCGCAAAGCAGGTGACGGAGATCCGCGCGGGGTCCAGCCCTAACTGCTCCGTGAGAAATTCGTAACTCCACCGGATCGACTCCGGCTTGCCATAATCGCCCAGCGACCAATTGCCCAACATCTCAAAAAATGTCAGGTGTGTGTCGTCGCCTACTTCCATGATATCTCCGGTGCGGATGCACTTCTGCACATTGGCGAGCCGCCTACCCGCTGGATGGGCTTCGCCAAGCAGGTACGGAACCAGCGGGTGCATCCCGGCGGTGGTGAACAACACGCTTGGATCGTTTTCGGGGATCAGCGAGGCTGTGCCGATTAGGGCATGGCTTCGCTGCTGGAAAAAGGTCAAAAAGCGCTGGCGGAGGGTATTCGCGTTCATGATTTTCTCCTTAAAAACAAAAACGTCCTTGCGCATGATTGCACAAGGACGAACGAAGTCGCGGTACCACCTTGTTTGGAGCCACCAAATCGGCTCCCACTCAGCCGCCGCCGCAAATAGCGAGGGCGTGTCCCGGTAACGGGGGACAACTCCGTTCCACCTTATCCCGTGCGGGCTTCGGTAACAACTCAGATGTGGCCCAGTCACTGCTTGATGGTCGAGCTTCCACTCTCCTCGACTCGCTGGCGGTCCAACAAATGACCTTCTTCACCGTCATAGTTTTTGACGTATGCTGTTTGGTATCACTATAGAG
>JACRBK010000106.1 GCA_016234525.1 Chloroflexota bacterium | reverse complement strand
ACCTTACTATAACCCTGTGGGTTGCTCGCCGATAGTAATTTCTGTCGTGCCTCCACCCGCACACTATCACTTATCCGGACACTAAACCGAGGAGCCGTCTGTTAGGCGGCTCCGGTTGTATTATTCGAGATTATTCAAGTGCTTCGATTTCCCAGACTCCTGTGCTTAGATACTGGTTGATCGAACGGGCTGCCTGCCGCCCATGTCCCATAGCCAAAATCACGGTGGCAGCGCCCACCGCAATATCGCCTCCTGCGAACACACCTACTTTAGAGGTACGCATGGTATTCATATTGGTTTTGACCGTGCCGTGTTTGGTATCGACTTCCAGGCCGGGGGTGGTGCGTGGGACAAGCGGGTTCGGCCCGTTACCAATCGCTACCACCACTGTATCGACATCGATCATAAATTCTGAACCATCTACGACCACCGGACGGCGGCGACCAGAAGCATCGGGTTCGCCTAGCTCCATGCGGATACATTCGACATAACGCACGCGCCCATGCTCATCACCGATATAACGCACCGGGTTATGCAGCATTTTAAAGATCACGCCCTCTTCTTTGGCGTGGTGAACTTCCTCAACGCGAGCAGGCATTTCGACTTCAGTGCGCCGGTAGATCAAATAGACTTCCTTCGCGCCTAACCGTATAGCAGTACGCGCTACATCCATGGCCACATTTCCCCCGCCGACCACCGCGATCCGTTCGCTGATGGCGATTGGCGTATCGCAGTTGGGGAAGTCGTAAGCGCGCATCAGGTTAACGCGGGTCAGATACTCGTTCGCTGAATAGACGCCGCATAGGTTTTCGCCGGGCAGGTCCATAAACCAGGGCAAACCCGCGCCGGTTCCCAAAAATACTGCGTCATGGCGTTCGAGTAATTCATCCAGCGTTTCGATCTGCCCGATTACATAGTTATACTCAATCTGGATGCCCATTTGTTGCATAATTTCAACTTCGGCGTTCACAATCGCCTTAGGCAGCCGGAATTCGGGGATGCCGTACATTAACACGCCGCCCGGCGCGTGCAGCGCCTCATAGATCGTGACCGAATGCCCAGCGCGGCGCAGATCAATAGCAGCCGTTAGCCCGGCAGGACCGCTGCCAACGACACCCACATGTTTGCCGGTTGGAGCCTCTACCGGCGGGATTTCCACTGTTCCAAAGGTGCGCTCCCAATCGGCGGCGAAACGTTCGAGGCGACCAATCGAAACCGGATCGCCTTTTTTCGCCAGCACGCATTCTTTTTCACACTGCTGCTCTTGCGGGCACACCCGGCCACAAATGGCGGGCAGCATATTTGTTTCTTTGATAGTGCGGATCGCCCCTTCAAAATCTCCGGCGGCGACATGCTCGATAAAGCCTGGAATATTGATTCCCACCGGGCAGCCATCAATACAGGTGGGTTTTTTGCATTGCAAGCAGCGATTGGCCTCGACGACGGCGCTCATGGGGTCCAGGCCGAAGGGGACTTCACGGAAATTGACGCGGCGGTCTTCGGGTTTCTGTTCCGGCATCACCTGCCGGGGAATCTGCATCCGGGCTTTGCCTTTGAGGGCCTGCAAACGTTGGATTTCATCGGTGTCGAGTGGAAGGCTCATAAGATGGTTCCTATGCGTTGGTTGCGATCTTGATTTGTTCTTGCAAATGGCACTGCTTGTAATGTTCGTGCGCGCGGCGTTCTTGTTCTTTATAAAACGCCTGACGTTTCATCAGTTCGTCAAAATCCACCAGATGACCGTCGAAGTCAGGACCATCAACGCAGGCGAAAAGGGTTTTTCCCCCCACCGAAACGCGACAGCCGCCGCACATGCCCGTCCCATCAACCATGACCGGGTTCAGACTCACCGTGGTGGGAACGTTATGTTCTTTGGTGAGCTTGCTGACGAATTTCATCATGATCACCGGGCCGACCGCATAGACATGATTGATTTCCCGCCCGGCAGCGATCAACCCCTTCAGTGCATCGGTGACCAGCCCTTTTTGCCCATAACTACCATCATCTGTGCAAATCAGAACTTCGTGCGAAGCCCGGCGCATTTCCTCTTCCATAATGATCAGAGATTTGTTTCTCGCTCCCAGGATCGAAATCACAGTATTTCCCGCTTCTTTTAGCGCCTGGGTGATCGGGTGGGCCGGGGCGATGCCGATCCCACCGCCGATGACGGCTACTGTGCCGTATTGGTGGATCGGAGTGACTGCACCCAGCGGCCCTACGACATCGAGCAGGGTATCACCTGCATTGAGTTCGGACATTTGGCAGGTACTCTTGCCGACCGACTGCACTACCAGGGTAATTGTTCCCTGCGCCGGATCAGCGTCGGCAATAGTGAGCGGGATACGTTCACCTCGTTCATCAATACGGATAATCACAAACTGTCCGGCTTTGCGGCGTTGAGCGATACGGGGAGCGCGGACCAGATATTGGTTCACACTTTCGGATAGGACAACGTTCCTCAAAATTTCATTCATGCATTTATCGGCCTTATCGCTAGATTGCTGACTGCAACAAGTTTTCTCAAAAAGATAACCCTCAAAATTTTATTGTGCCACAAACAGCGCTCTTGTATAAGTTAATTCTGTTTTTTGTCTAAAAAATAGTTCAAAAACAAACTAATCTTATGTGAAGAACCTCACGTTTAGACGCCAAAAACAAAACGACCCACCAGAGGCGGGTCGTTTTTGAGCTGACTGGGGAGGCAGGATTCGAACCTGCGAATGGCGGCTCCAAAGGCCGCAGCCTTAACCACTTGGCCACTCCCCACTGCGCTGATCATTATATCATAGGCCCAGCGCGGTGGGCAAGGGCGTGATGTCGTGTGTCAGATCAGGCTTTGCTGGCTACAACCTTAAGCCCCTGGCGTGCCGCTGCTTGCTCCGCGATGGTATTCACCAATTTTTCATAGCTCCAACCGGCAGCCTTTGCCTGAACCCACAGATCACTGTAGATCGGGTTCAAGCCGGGCAAGGGGTTGATCTCCAGGATATATGGTCTAGGGGTGCCGTCCTGCATCTCGATGCGAAAATCGACGCGCGCTACGTCTTTGCAGTCCACCACGCGGAACACCGCCGCTGCCAGCAGTTGAAGCTGTTTTTCCAACTCCGGCTCGATATTCGCCGGGCAAAGATAATAGTCGGCGTCTGCCCATTCGGTTTTCATCCGATTGGTATACAGGCTGGACTCTGATGAAGCAAACTGAGTCAGGTCGATTTCCAGCGGCGGCAGGAAGGCGATCCCTTCCGGCAGGCTGTCAAGCGCACTGCGATCACTGGATCGCAGCAGGTCTGCCGGAGTCAGGTTCCCCACCATGCCAATCGTGATCTCACGACCTTCGATATAATGCTCGGCCAGAATTGGTTGGTGATATAACCCGATCTGTTTAGTAACCTGAGCGCGCAGTTCCGCCACACTACGGACGATGCTCTCAGCGCTGACCCCCATGCTGGTCCCTTCGCGGCTGGGTTTGACGAACAGGGGGAACCGCAGTTCGCCCCTGTCATTGACCAGTTCGTGCGAGATCGGATCATCCACATCTTCAAAAACCTGAAATTCAGGCGTTGGCAGGCCGTGATAGACCAATACTCGTTTGGTTAGCGGCTTGTCGAGCGCCAGGGCCAGCGTAAGCACCTTGCTGCCTGTGTACGGAATCCGCAGCATCTCTAAAATCGATGGGATATGGGATTCGCGCCCACCGCCGAAATGGCTTTCGGCAATGTTAAAACACAGGTCTGGTTGGTATTCACGCAGGCGCTCTACCAGGTTATAGGGAGGCAGGATGCTGGCCTCAAAGAAAGCCGCTTCATGCCCCCCGGCTTGTAACGCCATGACCAGCCCTTCGGTGGTCTTGGGGCTGTCGAGATCGTCCCACTGGTCAGTTGGCATCCCTTCCCAGGTGGGCGCATTTTTTTTCAGATTGGCGAGAACCGCAATCCGCATTAATTCGTTCCTCCGCGTTTCGTTTTGCCATTGCGCGAATTGCCATTCGATGGTTTGGCCTGATGACCGTTGCCGTTACCATTCGTTTTATGGCCATTGCCATTGGTTTTGTGCCCGTTACTTGAGCCATTCCCATTACCGTTACCGTTGCCATTTCCGTTTCCGCTCACGCTCATCTCGGTTTCGGTGTCCGGTTTGCCAAGCGCATCTCCCATGTGGAAACGCTGCCATTTGTCGTTGTCTCCGTTCAAGCGGTGTTGGATACCATCACGGCGGTGTGTTTCATCGAAACCCTCGGGCTTGAGCGCCGATATACGTCCCTGAAGCAGACCCAATACACCGGCCTGACCGGGTTCGTTGCGCTGTTCGATCTGACGATCAAGATGATCAATCGCGTGGGGATCGTAGTCCATCGGCTCGTCGTAGGTCGTGATGTAACCTTCATAGTTACGCAGCACGATCTTGCCGGGGGCCTGACTGATCAGGTACTGCGGCATGACCGGAATCTTGCCGCCGCCGCCAGGAGCGTCAACCACAAAGGTCGGCACAGCATATCCACTGGTATGTCCGCGCAGTCCTTCGATGATCTCGATTCCTTTGGATACAGTGGTGCGGAAATGCCCCGCACCCTTCACCAGATCACACTGATACAGGTAGTAGGGGCGTACACGATTACGCACCAGCTTATGGACCAACTCGCGCTGAATGTTGACACTATCATTGATCCCGGCCAGCAGCACGCTCTGGTTGCCAAGCGGAATGCCCGCCCGTGACAGTTTGTCGAGCGCGATACTCAGTTCCGGGGTGATTTCTTTGGGGTGGTTGACGTGAATATTCATCCACAAGGGATGGTACTGGCTGAGCATTTCAGCAAATTCATCGGTGATGCGCTGCGGCAAGAACACCGGAACGCGCGTACCGATACGAATGATCTCGATATGCTCAATCGCCCGCAAACTGGACAAGATATACTCAAGCATCTTGGGAGCAAGCGTCAGCGGATCACCGCCGCTGAGCAGCACGTCACGCACTTGCGGCGTGCGGCGCAGATAGTCCAGTTGCAGTTCAAATTCTGCCCGGCTGAAGTTCGCGCCTGGGTTGCCTACAATGCGGCTGCGCGTGCAGTAGCGGCAGTAGCTCGCACACTGCGTAGTCAGCAGCATCAGGACGCGATCGGGATAACGGTGGACTAACCCAGGAACCGGACTGTGTTTGTCTTCGGCGAGGCTGTCTTCCATCATGCCTTCGAACGCTTGCAGTTCGCGTCCTAGTGGAATCACCTGGCGGCGGACAGGGCAGTGCGGGTCTTCAGGGTCGATCAGGCTGGCGAAATAGGGCGTAATATCTACGCGGAATTTATCGTCGGCGGTCAGACCTTCGATCTCTTCCGGGGTCAGATTGATAATACGCGACAATTCCTCTAACGAATTCAACCGATTCGTTAGCTGCCAACGCCAGTCATTCCATTTTTCATCCGGTACATCGGCCCATAGAGCCGGGCGAGGGGTGCGCGCAGTCGGTTTCGCCGTGGGGAGGTCAGCTTCCGTTACACGCGCTAAGGGGATCGAACGTTGGTGATCAGGCTTACCCGGAGGTTCCTCCAGTTCGGCTTTCGGGGTTTCTTCTTCTTGTGCCATTGGTTGCACTGCTCCCATAAAATAAGCCGATCCCTGTGACCGGCTCCGCACTCTAGCTGCGACCCAATATACAAATTTGGGAATAGGCGAAATTATGGTTCACCCACTATCAAAATACAATTATATAACGCTTATTTCAAGTTGCAAACCCTAAAATTTGGGGGTAAGCAAATCTTATTTAAACGGGAGTTGGACCAGATAAAAATCTCACATTTGTTGCTGCTAACAGGAGAACTGCGTATACTACGCCCACTTAGTCGACTTTCAAACTACTAAGAATTTATCAGGAATGTAGGTACATTACCACCAATGCGATTGATAGTAAAGGGAACCTATGGAAGCGCTGAGCGATCTGGATGCCATCGGATTTACAGAATATGAAGCTAAGGTGTATTTGGCTTTGTTGAAAGACCACCCGGCCACCGGCTACCAACTCAGCAAGCAGGCGGGTATTCCGCGCTCGATGGTTTATGAGGCGTTAGGCCGGTTGGATGTGCGCGGCGCGGTGCTTAAGACAGAAGAAGCTAAAGCAACCTTATATCGTCCAATGCCGCCCGACGCTTTTTTAGACCGGTTGGCCGCCGAACATCAGCGGCGTATGGGAACCCTACGCCATGAACTGAATACGCTATATACCGCTCGTGACGAAGGCCACCTGTGGTCTTTCAGCGGTGAAGAAACCGTATTGAGTTATGCTCGCGAGATGCTCGTCCACGCTAAATACGAAGTGATGCTGGTTTTGACGGATGATAATCTGACACAGCTTTATCCGGTCATTATGGATGCACACCGGCGCGGAGTCGCTATCGGGGCGCTGCTGACTGGTGAACGAACCCTGGATATTGGACAGGTTGCCCACCATCCCCCACGCGAAAGCCAACTGCATAAGCTGTCTGAAAGTATGGTGGTTGTCGTTGACGAACAAGAAGTGCTGATCGCCAGCCCCTATCCTACCCACTATTCCGCTACCGTGACTACCAACTCCAATATGGTGCAAATTGGGCGACAGTTTGTGTGGATGGAATTGTTCACTCACCGAATTTTTTCCCAGCTTAGCCCTGATGTGATAGAAAAGCTCGCTCCAGAAGATCGCCAGACGTTAGTATCGGTCACGGCTTCGCTCTGGAACAAGTAATCTGTAACGCAGTATTGCATCTGTCTGCGGCGGGTGTTATGATTTCACCAATAACCAGTTTGCACCTGGAAACACTCTTATCCAGAGCGGCAGAGGGAACGGCCCCGCGAAGCTGCGGCAACCACTTGAAGAGACACAGGCAAAACTAGTCTGTTCAAGAACGGTGCCAATTCCGACAGGTTTTCTGGAAGATGAGAGCGTTATCCACCGACCTCACAGGCCTGAAGTTTGAGGTTCCTTGCGTGTGATAATGCCCCCTGAGAGAGTGTGACAGGGGGTATTTTGATCCCTGCTCACTCCAGGTTATCAGATTACATTTACAAGGAGTAACCGTGAGCAACAATTCAAGCACTACCTTTATGTCTTCCCCACAGCTTTTTTTCACTTCGGAGTCTGTTACTGAGGGGCATCCTGACAAAATATGCGACCAAATTTCGGATGCCGTCTTAGACGCTATTCTGAAAGATGATCCGCGTGCGCGGGTGGCCTGCGAGACTGCCGTTACCACCGGGTTGATCGTCGTGATGGGTGAAATCACGACGGCCACCTATGTGGACATCGGCACAATCGCCCGTGATGTTGTGCGCGAGATTGGTTACACGCGGGGCAAGTTCGGTTTTGATGCTGATACCTGCGGCGTCATTGTTTCGATCAAAGAACAGTCGGGCGATATTGCGCAGGGTGTAGACAGCGCCCTTGAACAGCGTTCGGGACACACCGAAGATGCTGAACTCGACACTTTGGGGGCAGGCGATCAAGGGATGATGATCGGATTCGCCTGCGACGAAACGCCCGAATTAATGCCGCTGACCACCATGCTTTCGCACAAACTATGCAAACGTTTGGCCGAAGTCCGGCGGAATGGGACCATGCCTTACCTGCGCCCTGATGGTAAAAGCCAGGTAACAGTGGAATATGCTTATGGCAAACCTAAGCGTATTGACACGGTGCTGGTTTCCACCCAACACGCGCCCGAAATTTCGATTGAGCAAATCCGCGAAGATGTTCATCAGCATGTCGTCCGTACTGTTATCCCGGCTGAGTTGATGGACGAAAATACCCGGTTTTATGTCAATCCTACCGGGCGTTTTGTCGTCGGCGGGCCGCTGGGTGATGCTGGCCTGACCGGGCGTAAAATCATCGTGGACACCTATGGCGGCGTGGCGCGGCATGGCGGCGGTGCATTCTCTGGTAAAGATGCGACCAAAGTGGATCGCTCTGGCGCGTACATGGCCCGTTACATTGCCAAGAACGTCGTCGCGGCAGGTCTCGCCTCGCGTTTTGAGCTTCAGGTATCCTATGCTATCGGCGTAGCGCGCCCATTGTCGATTGCTATTGAAACCTTTGGCACAGGGAAAGTCTCCGATGCCAAGATCGTCGAACTGATCAACCAGCATTTCGATATGCGCCCTGCCGCGATTATCCGTGATCTGAGCCTGCGCAAGCCACAGTTCCGCCAGGTGGCCGCTTATGGTCATTTTGGACGTGATGATCTGAACGTGGCCTGGGAAAAAACCGATAAAGCCGCGCTGCTTCGCAAAGAGGCCGGACTTTAGCCCTCGCACTTTATAAACGATCAAGAAGAGGACACGCAAAATGTCCTCTTCTGCTTTATTGCTGCTTCTCCTGACTTTTTCTCCTGCATTATCGCGTTAGTTTTTATCAGTCGTTTTATTTGGTCGTCCGAGAATATTTTCTCCTAATTTAAGTTTGCCCCACTTGACTTTTTGGCTTACCTAAAATATACTGTAAGTGAGCCGAAACACAGATAAGTGCGTTGTTAATCCGAGTATTTTAGCTGGGCAGAGGTCTAACTCAATGAACTCAAATGCTACCGCGCACACCTTAGCTGATTTGCAGCCAGGAGAATCTGGCGTGGTTAAGGAACTGCACAGCACCGGATTACAGCGCCGCCGTATGATGGACCTGGGCGTTGTGCCCGGAACAGTCATCAGGGTCGAAATGCGCAGTCCATTAGGGGATCCGGTGGCTTATCGTGTGCGCGGAGCAATGATCGCGCTGCGCCGAGAACAGGCTCAACTGGTCTATCTGGAAGCGCCTCTCACCAAGGAAAACGAATCATGACCTTGAATTCTGACACATTCACTTCTGGATCGGCGTGCGCTACCTGTCCGGTAAACCGTCACCTGGAACGCCTGGGCGTGAAGGTCGAAAACTGGGATTATATGGTTGCGCTGGCAGGAAATCCTAACACCGGAAAAAGTACGGTGTTTAATGCCCTCACCGGTTTGCGCCAGCATACCGGCAATTGGGCTGGAAAGACTGTCGCCCGTGCTGAGGGTGGATTCCAGTTTGGTGAGAAAAAATATAAATTGGTGGACCTGCCAGGAACCTATTCCCTGCTGGCTGCCAGTGTGGATGAAGAAATTGCCCGTGATTTTATCTTGTTCGGGCAGCCGGATGTCACGATCATTGTAGCGGACGCTACTCGCCTGGAACGTAATCTAAATCTGGTGCTGCAAGTGTTGGAGATTACCGATAAGGCCGTCGTTTGCTTGAATCTGGTCGATGAAGCCGAACGCCATGGGTTTAAAGTCGATCACCGGCGGTTGGCGCGTGATCTCGGCGTGCCGGTGATCCCCACTGTCGCCCGCCGCCAGCAGGGAGTTCGTGAACTGTTGCAAGCGGTTCATGATGTGGCTACGGGGGAGATCAAACCACGACCCTTCCGCCTGCCCTCAATGCGGCACTCAGGACTCGATCAGGCCATGAGCCAATTGGCCGCTCAGATCGAAAATGCTTACCCTGGTCTGCCGAATGCGCGTTGGGTCGCGCTGCGCCTGCTCGACGGAGACGCGCAGATCGAACAAGCTATTCGGGATGGCAGCCTGGGTGATCTTTCCAGGGGCGAGCGTGCACTGCCGCTGGCTGAGCAGTTGACTATCGCGGAGATTCCCGCATGAGCGACGAATCATCGAAACTTTTGACCGCTGCCCTTGCCATGCGCCAGCAAGTAGGCAGTAATTTTCACGATCATTTGACCGAGGCACTTTATACGGATGCGGCACGTATCGCGGATCGCGCTGTCACGCATCCGGGGGAACGTGAACGGTTCGACCTGGATCGCACGATTGACCGGCTCACTACCAGCCGGACCTTCGGTTTTCCGATAATGATCCTGCTGCTAACTCTGGTATTCTGGATTACTATTCAGGGAGCCAATGTGCCGTCAGGCTTGCTGGCTTCGCTTCTGCTCGATACGGTTCATCCCATGCTTAAAGATCTGGGATCCGCCCTGCATTTTCCCTGGTGGTTGAGCGGCGTATTGTTCGACGGAGCCTATTTGGCGATGGCCTGGGTGATCGCGGTGATGCTGCCTCCAATGGCGATCTTCTTTCCGCTGTTTACCCTTTTAGAAGATTTTGGCTATCTGCCTCGCGTCGCTTTTAACCTGGATCGACTGTTCAGCCGGGCCGGGGCACACGGCAAACAGGCCCTTTCGATGACGATGGGTTGGGGCTGTAATGCCGCCGGAGTCGTCGCCACTCGCGTGATTGACAGCCCGCGCGAGCGGTTGATCGCGATCATCACCAATAATTTCGCCGTATGTAACGGGCGTTGGCCGACCCTGATCATGGTTTCCACGATCTTTATTGGCGGAGCGGTTCCTGCGGCGCTGGCGGGCCTGGTTTCAGCGGTAGCAGTGGTCAGTGTCGCTATGCTCGGTGTGGTCCTGACTTTTGCAGTATCGTGGTTCCTATCGCGTACTGCGCTCAAAGGTCAGGCGTCTGTATTCAGCCTGGAGCTTCCACCCTATCGCCCGCCGCGCATCTTGCGGACCTTTTACACGTCGATTATT
>JACRBK010000627.1 GCA_016234525.1 Chloroflexota bacterium | reverse complement strand
TGATCAATTTCGAAGCCCGGAAGGTCAAACGGGATTGCATTCGTTGGTCGCATGGGTTCGATAGAACATTCGACTGGGCTGACTCATACCACTCTATATGTTCTATCGTTCCCTCTATTGCACCAAACCTGCGGGAGACCCAAAAGTATGGGGCACACTCGCTGATGGCCGGATCATCGCCAATCCGCTTGACTGGCATCCCTGGTTAACCCAGGCTGCCCCGGCAAAATAAGACCGCTTCCGGTACAATACCCCTATGACCTCATCTTCTTCTCCTGCTCCCCGCCCACAGTGGCGGCGTATTCTCAGTTATGCCGGGCGCTACAAAGCGCGGCTGACTCTGGCCGTATTCGCCAAAATGGTCGCGTCGGGGATTTTTCTCGCGCTGCCTGCGATGGTTCAATATGTCGTTGATACTGCACTGGCTACCGATGATCTCTCGCGGCTGAACGAGATGACGGCGCTGCTGATCGCGGCGTTCGCCGTGCTGACCTGTGGATCGGTCCTGGGGAACTACTATACCAACACCACCGGCGAGCGGATCGTCAGCGATCTGCGCGTCCAGTTGTACACCCATCTGCAAAACCTCTCGCTGCGGTTTTTCACCGAGCGCCGCGTGGGCGAACTGATCAGCCGCATGACCAGCGACGTATCATCGATTCGCGGCCTGCTGACCACCGATCTCACCCGTGTGCTGCGCCATGTGCTGACGATCAGCGGGGCGGCAGTGGTGATGCTGCTGCTCAACTGGCGGCTGACGGCGTTCATTTTGCTAACGACGCCTTTCGTCGTGCTGATCGGCGTGGGGCTGCGGCGGTTTTCGCGGCAGGGGGGGCTGCAAGTGCAGGATGGATACGCGGCGGCGACGGTGATCGCGGAGGAAGGATTCCAGAATATCCGCGAAGTCAAAAGTTTTGTGCGCGAGCCGTATCAGGTGGCGCGTTACACCGCCGCGATCCAGCGCACGCTGCGCGCAGCCTTCCGGTTAGTGCGGGCGCGATCTTTCCTCGCCCCGGCAGTAGACTTTTTGTTCCTGGTCAATATCGCGCTGATCGTGTGGTATGGCGGGCATGAAGTGGTCGCCGGACGGCTGACACGCGGTGAGTTAGTCGGCTTTTTGGTGTATGTCGCCATCGTCGGGCAGATGGTGTCCGAATTAGGCGTGGTGTATTCCCAATTTAACGAAACGCTCGGCGCGACGCAGCGCATTTTCCAGATTCTCGACACGCCCTCCGATGTGCAAGACGCGCCCGGCGCGGCGGAGTTGGCGCGCGTGGAGGGGCGGATCACGTTTGAGCATGTCAGCTTCCACTATGAAGATCGCCAGCCCGTGTTACAAGACCTGTCATTAGACATCGCACCCGGTGAGATCGTGGCGCTGGTCGGGCCAAGCGGCGCAGGAAAAAGCACCGTGTTTCACCTGATCCCCCGTTTTTATGACGTGACGGATGGTAGTGTGTGCATCGACGGTCACGACGTGCGCGATGTGACTCAGGCGAGCCTGCGCGCCCAGGTTGGGATCGTGCCGCAGGAGACGCTGTTGTTCGGCGGGACGATCCGCGAGAATATCCTTTTTGGGCGGTTGGATGCCACCGAAGCTGAAATCATCGAGGCGGCCCAGGCGGCGAACGCGCACGACTTTATCATGGCGCTGCCCGATGGTTATGCGACGATGGTGGGCGAACGTGGCGCACGGCTCAGCGGGGGGCAGCGTCAGCGGGTGGCGATTGCGCGCGCCTTGCTCAAAGACCCACGTATTCTGCTGCTGGACGAGGCGACTTCCAGCCTGGACAACGAAAGTGAACATCTGGTGCAAGAAGCGCTCGAACGGCTGATGGTGGGCCGCACCACCGTGATCATCGCGCACCGGCTGAGTACCGTTCGGGTGGCGCACCGGCTGGCGGTGCTGCAAGCCGGGCGGATTGTCGAACTCGGCACACACGACGAACTGTTGGCGCTCAACGGCCTCTATGCCCGCCTGTATGAGATGCAGTTCCGCGAACAAACACTGCTGGCCTCGAATGGCGGTGGTTAATCGCGCTGGTCGCAGCGGACGGACTGTTCACAATCAACGGGTAGGCGGGGAAGTTTTAATTGAGGAGAAAGAATGTCGGACCAGGACAAACTAATCCAGGCGCTGCGCGAGGCAGTGGGTTTTTCTCCGGACAATGTGCCGCTGCGCAAACACCTGGCTGATCAGCTTTTTCAGTACGGCGCCTATGCCGAGGCGGAGAAAGAATACCGCACCGTGCTTGATCACACGCCTCAGGATAGTGACGTCAAACTGGCGTTGGCTGAGGCGTTTTATTACCAGCAAAAATGGATGGTCGCGCTGGTGATCCTTGAAGAACTCATGCGCACGACTACCCCGCCGCCGCGTTTGTTCGTCCTGGCGGCACGCGCCTATCTTCAGGTGAATCAACCCGACCGCGCCGCAGAAACCTACCGGCGCGCCGTCGAGCTAGATTCCGCGCTGGCAGATCAAGAGATCGAGGCGCTGCTGCCTGCTGCGGGGAAATCCCCTGCACCGCAAAACCCGCCTGCCTATCAACCTCCACCGCTGGAGCCGGACGAGCCAGATCAGCGGGTGCGGATTCCAGTGGAAGATTGGCCCCGCGCGGCTGAACCCGAACTGGATCACTCGCAGATCAAGTTTGACGATGTCGGCGGGATGGACAAAGTGAAGGACGAGATTCGTATCAAGATCATCCAACCGCTGGAACATCCGGACCTGTATAAAGCCTATGGTAAATCTATCGGCGGCGGGCTGCTGATGTATGGTCCGCCCGGCTGCGGCAAAACCTATCTGGCCCGCGCGACGGCGGGAGAAGTCAACGCCTATTTTGTCTCGATTGGCCTGCACGATGTGCTGAATATGTACCTGGGCCAGAGTGAACATAATCTGCACAGCCTGTTTGATCTGGCCCGGCGCAACAAACCCTGTGTGCTGTTTATTGATGAGGTAGACGCGCTAGGGGCCAGCCGCAGCGATATGCGCCAGAGCGCGGGACGGCATGTGATCAACCAGTTTCTCTCTGAAATGGACGGCGTCGAAGCGTCAAACGACGGCGTGTTAGTGCTGGCGGCGTCGAATGCCCCCTGGCATATCGACTCAGCGCTGCGGCGTCCAGGACGTTTTGACCGCGTGATTTTTGTGCCGCCGCCCGATCAGCCCGCCCGCGCCGCCATCCTGCGGGTGATGCTCAAAGACAAGCCGGTAGAAACGCTGGACTTTGAGCAGGTGGCCCATAAAACCGATGGTTTTTCGGGGGCTGACCTTAAGGGCATGGTCGATGCGGCAGTTGAGGACAAACTGCGCGAGGCGATGAAAAAAGGCGGGCTGGTTCCCCTGACCACGCCAGACCTGCTGCGGGCGGCGCGTTCGATTAAACCATCGACAAAAGATTGGTTTGCCACCGCGCGTAATTATGCCCTGTACTCTAATGAGAGCGGCGCTTATGATGACGTGTTGGCCTATCTCAGGCTAGACAAAGACTCCGGCCTGTTTTCTAAGTGGAGGAAAGGCGAATGAGCGGTGGTCAGAAAGCCTATAGTCTTCTGCTGCTGAATCAGAAACGTTTTCGAGAAGCCGAAGAGTCGCTCCGGCAGGTGTTGGCGCAAGACCCGCAAGATGCCCTTGCCCATGCGCTGCTGTCCTCCGCCTTATCCGGTCAGGACAAATATGTCGAAGCCCTCAGCGAAGCTCAGCAGGCGATCCGCCTGGCCCCCAACGTGGCCCATAGCCATTATACCCTGGCGCTGGCCCTGATTGGTGCTAAACGGCTTGATGAGGCTGTGCGCGCCACTCAAGAAGCCCTTCGGCTCGACCCTGTTGATCCAGAATATTACTATTTATTGAGCTTGATCCACCTACAAAAAGCAGATTTGCTGCGGGCGCTAGACGCGGCAGAGCAAGGGCTGCGCCATGATCCGCAGCACGAAGGCTGCAACAACACGCGGGCGATGGTATTAATCCGGTTAGGGCGCGAGAAAGAGGCGGGGAAAACGCTCGCTTCAACCCTGGCGCGCAACCCAGAAAATGCCATGACCCATGCCAACCAGGGAATGGCGCTGCTGCAAGCGGCTCAGCCCGAACAAGCGATGCAGCATTTCCGCGAGGCGCTGCGCCTCGACCCTAACTTAAAATGGGCACGGCGGGGGATTATTGTCGCCATGAAAGCGCGTAATCCCATCTACATGATCATTCTGAATTACATTTTTTGGATGTCTCGCCTGAAGCCCGCCCAACAATGGATGGTTGTCGTCGGCCTATTTTTTCTGGGTCAATTTACCTTACGGACGGCACGTTCTAACCCTGAACTGGCCCCCGTGTTATACCCCTTTTTGGCGCTCTATATGATATTTGCGATGATGACCTGGATCGCGGATGACCTGTTTAACCTGGTGCTGCGGCTGGATCGTTTTGGCCGTCAGGTGCTTTTTCGTGAGCAGATTGTAGCAACTAACGGGTTGGCAGTGTGCCTGTTGGTGGCGCCGCTGCTGGCGGGGGCCGGGCTGTTGAGCAGCGGCGACCAGCGCGAGGCCCTGCTCATTGCTGCCGCGCAATCATTGGCGATGCTGATGCCAGTAGCAGGCGTGTTTAAGGCCAAAACATCTGAAGACCGGGGGATACTCATACTTTATGCAGCGGGGTTGGTGGTGTTGATCCTGGTGGATTTGCTGTTAGCCCTGAGCGGGCAGCAGGGGCGGCAAGCCCTGGGCATGTTTGTTTTAGGATGGGTCGGTTACACATGGATCGGTAACTATCTTATTGGTAGGAGACAGTCGCCTGATTAAGGCTTGTTTTCGACCTTCGTTTTCCTGACCATCTGCTCTGGACGGGCTGCTTTTTCTCCCCAATCCGCTCGACATTTCCCCCTCTCGACGAAGTGGAGAGGGGGCCGGGAGTGAGGCTCAGCGAAAAACCACCCCTGACGGCAGTATTCTCCCTGCCCAAGCTGAGCAATTCGCCCAATAAATGCCCCAATTAGTACCCGATCCTCTTTACAATGTTTATAATTTATAAGATGTTCGTGAATAAAATCTCATAGTTCAAATAGAGGGAAATCTCCAATATGCGAACCCGTCTGACAAAAATCCGGCGTGATCTCTGGTCGCGCAAAGTGCGCACGCTGCTGGTATCGTCCAGCATCTTTATCGGCGTATTCGGCGTCGTGACTCTGTTTTCGACCGGCGAACTGCTGGTCAACCAACTCGAAAAAGACATCCAGCAGGACCGGCTGGCGATGACGCGCATTGTGCTGACCGTCAGCCGCGATACCCAGGTGGATAACCCGGCGCATCTGGCGACCTTGGGCGCGCTGCCCGGCGTGACTACCGTCGAAGGCCGCGCCGTCTACCCGGTTTATTGGCGGCTGCCCGGCGACGAGAAATTTGTCGAGGGCCGTATCGCCGCGTACAGCGCGCCGCTGGATGATTTGAAGCTCGAAGCGCCGCGCCTGACCAAAGGCGAGTTTCCGGCAGCAGGCCAGCAGCAGATCGCCATTGAGCGCCGCATGGCCGAAGAATACGGCCTGGAGATCGGCGATCCGCTGGAGGTGCGTATTCTCACCGGCTCAGAAGGCGAGAACGGCGCGGTCAACATTGAGACGTTCACCATTTCCGGTCTTTTGTTCCAGGCGTATGGCGAATTATCCGGCCCCGGTTTTGCCGAACCGGACAAGCTGGTCTTTACTGATTACGCCGATGCCCAGCATATCGCGGGATTTTCGGGTTTTAATCACCTCTATGCACGGTTCGTAGACTATAAAACCGCCGAAGACTCGCTGTCTTCGTTTCAGGAATCGATTGCCACGCTGACGCCTTATGTGCCGACCTTCGCCGTATCCGAAGACCCGGCGCTAAGCCCGCTGATCGAAAATACGCGCGATACCAATCAGGTGCTGCTGATGCTGGCGATGGTCGCGCTGATCGTCTCCGGCTTTTTGGTGATCAACGTGATCAACTCGATTGTGGTCGAACAGCGGCGGCAGATCGGTGTGATGAAATCGTTAGGCGCGACCCGCTGGGATAACTTTTTCATCTTCGCCGGAATCGCGATCATGTACGGGCTGGTCGGGGTGATTCCTGGCGTGCTGTTGGGCATCCCCGGCGGGTATTTCGCGGCGCAGGGATTGGCCGCGCAAAATAATACCGTGATCGATCAATTTGCGGTGTCCCCGGTGGGCGTGGTGTTAGGGATTGTAGTCGGGTTGGCGGTTCCGTTTTTGGCGGCGGTGATCCCGGTGTATAACGGCACACGCGTCACCATCCTATCGGCGATGTCGGACTTTGGCATCCAGTCCAATTATGGGCGGGGGCTGATCTCGCGGCTGATCGCACGGCTTCCCCTCTCGATCACGCTGCGGCAGGCGTTGAACAACGTCAATCAGAAAAAATTCCGGCTGGCGCTCACCGGGACGACGCTCACCATTGCGGTGGGCGCGTTTATGGGAATCTTCGCGGTGTTCTCGTCGTTGGGGCAGGTGGTGGACGATATTTTTGGCACGTTCGGCAGCCAGGTCTCTGTCAACCCTACCGAGGGCCAGAGTTTTGACGACATCCGCGCCGCGTTGACCTCTGAGGAATTAGAGGCGGCGCTGCAAGAAAATAATCTGCGCGGGATTGCCGCCGTTGAGCCGGGGGCGAGCCTCGCCATTGAGATCGAAGGGTATAACCCGCCGCCGGTCACAGCGGGGCCGCCGGGCATTTTCGCGCTCGGCCTGAACACGGAGAATCCCGATCTGATGAATTTTCAACTGCTCTCCGGCACGGACTGGACAAACGATCCTACGCTGAAAGGGGTGGTGATCAGTTCGCGGATCGCTGATATTGGCGACAAACAAGCGGGGGATGACGTTGTGATCCGCGCGGGCGGCGGGCGCGAAACCTTCAAAGTATTGGGGGTCACCAATTACCCATTTGACAGTCTGTGGATGCCCTGGCAAGATTTAGCCCGGCTTGGCGGGCTGGTACTCGACGCGCCTACGCCGGAAGATTACGCGATGGGCAGCACCTTCGCCCGCGTCGAGGGTTATACCGGCTCCGGGCCGGACGGTCAGACCGGCGTTTTGGGCCTGACGATCAGCGCCGATGATCCGATGAGCCGCCTGCTCAGTTTTACCGATGGCGCGTTTGTGGAAGCCGGGCAGGGACAGGCGATCATCAGCGCCGGATTAGCCGAGCGCGGCGATTATGAGGTGGGCGACAGCCTGACGATCTCGTTAGGCGAACACTCCGGCAGTTTCACCGTCTCCGGCATTTTCCAACTGCCCACGCAGCTCCCCGAACCGCACCTGGACGACGTGATCGGCATCTATTGGGAAGAACTGGCGGCGCTTGAAGGGCGCACAGTGGGCGGGACTGTCTATTCTAACTCGATCTCGGTGATGCTCGAAGGCAGCGATCCATCTGCTGACGAAGTGCAGGCGGTGGTCGATCAGATGAACGAGGCGCTGCTCGCCAAAGGGATCACGGCGGAATTTACCAACTGGGTCGAATTTAACGAGGTGATCACGACCTTCATCAACGTGTTCAACGTGATCTTGAATCTCGCGGCGGCGCTGATCGCGGCGGTGGGGGCGATTGGCCTGCTCACCAGCCTCTCGATGAGCGTGTTCGAGCGCCAAAAAGAGATCGGCGTGATGCGTTCGGTGGGCGCGACCTCGCGTGCGGTGACGCTGCAATTTTTGGTCGAAGGGCTGACGATTGGTTTCGCCTCGTGGGTGATCGGCATCCCGCTCGCTTACCTGATCAGCCAGGGTTTGATCGCGGCGCTGCCCTTCCGCGATATTGAGATCGGCTTCCCGCTGATCACGCTGCCGGTGGGTCTGGTCGGCATGTTGATCGTGGTGACGGCGGCGAGTCTGTGGCCGTCATTGGGCGCGGCCCG
>JACRBK010000626.1 GCA_016234525.1 Chloroflexota bacterium | reverse complement strand
TGATCGTGGTCTTCATCAAAACACCCGAATGGCTGCGCCCGGTGATTCTGCTGCCGCTGGTGGTTTTCCGCGACTTTGTCGCCTATACGCTGAATGGGGTGCAGGACATCGTGTGGAGCCTCGCGTTGATCGGGGTAATTATCACCTGGAAACGTCCCACGGTGCGCGCGCTGTTGTTCGGCGCGGCCTGCACCTTTCGGCAGCAGCCCTGGTTTGCCGCCCCGTTTTTGCTGATCTATCTCTGGCAAGAAGGGGGTTCCCGGCGCGAACGCCTGGGTCGCACAGCTTATTTTGCCGGAATAAGCGCCTTGTTTTTTATCGTGGTCAATCTTCCCTTTGTGATCTGGGACCCCGATGCATGGCTGCGTGGGGCCGTCGAACCATCCTATGCGGCGTTTAACTTTATGAGCCAGAGCCTCGGCGCGCTGACTCAATACGGAATCGCGCCTTTCCCCCGGCTGTTTTATTCGGCGCTGCAATTCTCCTCGCTGCTGATCATGGTGATTCTCTATTGGTGTTATGCCCGACCGATAGGACAGGCTTTCTGGATTTTCCCTAGCATCTTTTTCTGGCTCTATTATCGCGGTCTGGCGAATTATTGGATGTATTGGCTGCCGGTGCTGCTGGTAGCGATCACGTATCGTTTGGATGGGCGTTTCTCGCTGCCTGCGCTATCAACGAACCACCGCACCCGCTATGCGATCCCGCTGGTGTTGGTCAGCACGATTGTGCTGGCGAACGCCGGACTGGCGGCTTATTATCTCCGCCAGAGTCCGCCGGTTAGCATGGCCTACGTACCACCAGTAGAGGTGATCTTCGGTGGGCGAGTGAATCGGTTGACTCTGACCGTCACTAACGATAGTTCCAGGCTGTTTACCCCACGTTTTGCCGTCCAGCCGGAGACTTCGATCCAGGCGTGGCCCTGGCATATCGACAGTGGCCCGGAACGGCTGCGTCCTGGGCAGACCGGGCAGTATGTGATCAGCGCGCAAGAGTCCACTTTTAAGGCGTTCCAGGTGGGGTGGGGCGGGCAGGTGGTGGTCAGCGACGCGGGTGGAGATTATAACCTGCGCGCTGTGCTGACGATTCCGAAACAGACTCACGCTGTTAATCCTGACTTGATCGCGAACCCCGACTATCGCTATTGGCCCCAGGATGGATCGGCCCCGCTCAACTGGGTGCTAGACGCAGATACCGGCAGTGTGGCGACGTTAGTGCTCGTGTCTCAAGCTGGTCGATCTGCGCTAAAACTGCACATGGAAAGTAATCCCAACGCCGAGGTCCGCCCGGTGGTGCGAATGGCGCAGACCATTTCATTCCCAGACCGTTTTACCGTGTGGGTCTATCCCACCACGACCTCTACCGATCCAGCCGATGAGATTTATGGGCTTGAGGTGACTGATGGGGTGCATCAATTATGGATTCTCTTTGGCCCCCACGTTGAAACACAGGCGGATCAGCCTCAGATTATTGTGATTCCCGCCCCGCTGAACCAGTGGTCGCGGCAGGTGGTTGATCTGGCCACGCTATACCAGTCGATAGGCTGGACTATTCCGCTGCCGTCTACGCGCTACGAGAAAGGGCTGCGTTATACGGTGCCTCAAGTCCGGCTGAGTTGGATTGCAGCTTCCCGGTCACGGAACGTGACATCGTGGTTTTTTAGCCCCATTGAGCAAGAAACAGGCCGTTATGAACCTGAATCCCTGGTAGCCAACGCGCTCAAACACCCTGACAACTACTATATCACCCTGGGCGATCAGCAGCGCAGCCAGCGAAACCACCCTTTGGCGCAAGACTTTTACCGGAAAGCCCTGGCGGAAAATCCGTCCAACAGCGCGGCGCATTTCGGGCTGGCCGAGAATTATTTCTGGTCAGGCGAATGGGATCGCGCCGCCGCGAGTTTTGGCGATGCGATCAGCTATGGTTACCCGATCCCCGGTCTGGCGTATAAGGGAATCGGATGGGCGCAGTATAATCTGATGCACTATGAGGAGGGCGCGGCGACATTTGAACAATCGATCCAGTGGTTGACGGCAGGCGCAGGCAGCGATCACGATTCGCGTCTGGCTGATGCGTACAGCGGCTTGGGCTGGTCGCAGCTTCGTTTGCAGAACTGCGAGCAAGCCATCATCGCGTTTGAAACCGCCCTCACACTGGATAAAGATCACCCGACCGCGCGCGGTGGTTTACGCGAATGTCAGGGCAGCGAGTGAAAGAAACAGTAAACAAAATATCTACTCGTGATGCGAAACCCGGTCAGATTTATGATATGATTTCATGTGGACGGCGAATTAATATACGATGCCATAACGCTAATCAGGTAAAAAAGCAATGAATTCTTCGCCAAATCGCCCACTCAGAGTCGCTCTTATCGGCACGGCTAAACGATCTCATTATTTGTATGGCCCCTTGCTCAAAATGCTGCCGCAGACCGTCATGTTAGTCTCTGTTTGGGGACGCAGCGCGGACTCGGCCCGTCAACTGGGTGAGAGTCTGGGGGTTCCCTGGTATACAGACCTCGGACAACTCGTGCGAGAGACCGCTCCGGAAATCGGGGTCGTCAGTGTGGCTTATGGCGCTAACGGCGAAGTCGGCCTGATGGCGGTCGAACATGGGCTGCACGTTCTGTTGGAGACTCCTATCGCTCATAGACTCAGTGAAGCGGATGCTATCATCGCTGCGGCTGTTGAGCGCGGGGTGAAGATCGAGGTTGCCGAACAATTTCACCGCCGTCCCCAGGAACAGATAAAGCTCAAACTGATTGAGTCAGGGCTGTTCGGGCGCGTTTACAGCGCGTTCAACGATTTTGCCGGACACGGTTATCACGGTGTGAGTGTGATGCGCAGTTACCTGGGGTTTGACGCAAAACCGATCCAGGTCGTTGGCGCGGTGCAAAAATATGATCTGACCCCGCACTGGTCACGTATGACAGAGACGGTCGGGTCATGGTCTGAAACTCAGGAACATGGCATGGTCACTTTTGAGGGCGGCCAAATTGGTGTTTTTCACTGGACTGACCTGGGCTATTATTCATCCCTGCGCTGGTGGCGCAGCAGTCGCTTTCTGGCCGAAAAAGGCATGGGTATCACCTTGGGGACGGGGCAGGATAACCATGAACAGTTAACCTTACTGGCTCCCGGTGATGAAGGACAGCGGCTTATCACCCTGGATCGGCGCTGGGAGCGTGCCGACGGCGGCGCGTTAGTGGCGATAGTCGCGCACACGGGGGATCCTGAACTTCCAATTGTTCGGTGGGACAACCCTGTTCTTGCAGAGATACAAGGGCCTGGCCCACAGTTACATGATGATCGTATTGGGGTAGCAGGCTGTTTGCTGAGTCTGGTGAATGCGGTGCGGCACAACACATCGCCGACATATGGTCCTTATCAGGCACGGTTAGATCAAGAGATCACCCTGGCGATCCGCCAGTCGGCGCAGTTGGGGGGGCAGCCCATCCGCCTGCCTCTTGATCCGGCGGATGAGTGATCAGCGTTATCACACTAGCTTAGCGAGACTCGAATAACTTATCCTGAATTTAGTGCTGGGCGAGATCGCCCAAAAGCTGTTCCCATTGTGCTACCATACGTTCGACGGTGAACTGCGCCTCAATACGAGTACGGGCGGCGGTTCCTAGCGTGGCGCGGCGCGATTCGTCTCCCAACAGACTTATTATGTGGCTTGCCAGACCCACCACATCCCCTGGCTCGACCAATAAACCATCCATATCATGCCGGACAATTTCTGGCGTACCATCAACGCTCGTCACGACAACCGCTCGCCGCATCGCCATGGCTTCTAACACGGCCTGAGGCAGTCCCTCCCAATGAGCGGTTTGTACATAAACATCGAAAGCCGATAACATCGCAGGCATATTTTTCTGCCAGGGTGCCAAAATAATCTTTTTCCCCAGACCCAATGTCTCAATCAGGGCGCGCACGTCGGTCTCTAATGCGCCTTCTCCGGCCAGAAAAAACTGCGCTGCTGGCAGTTGTTCAACCACCAACGCAGCCGCCCGCACATAATCCAGCGGGGCTTTCTGCGGGGCCAACCGTGCGGCCCACCCCACAACCGGGTAGGCTGGATCAAGCCCCAACGCGTTACAGGCCAGGGTGCGATCTAGAGGTGGCCCAAATTCCAGGAGATCAATCCCGGTATGGATCACACTAGTCTGCCGGGCAGGAGCAATTCGACGCCGTACCAGCTCATGGCGAGTAGCATCGGCTACCGTGACAATCTGCCCACCCAATAAGGCTCCCAGGCGTTCGATCTGTGCATAAAACAGCGCTTTGCGCCCCTGTGTCTGGGTTACAAACGACATGGACGCCAGCCGGTACACCGCCGGTATGCGGGCCAAACGCCCCAGCAGCCGTACTAAAAACCCGGCTTTGGATCCGTGTCCGAGTAAAATATCATAGGGATTTTGACGAATATGCCGCCATAAGCGCCATGCCATTTTCAGGTCTTGCGCTGGATTTAGGCGATAACGATCCATGTCCATGGGGATTGCGTGGATACCCAGGGCGTTGAGTTCAGCAGCGTAAACGGTGTTGTTTTCGGACAGACAAATGACTTCAACTTCGAAACGCTGTGGGTCCAGCCGGGTACATAACCGGCGGTTATACTGCGCCAGACCGCCAGTCGATTTCGTGACACTCAAGAGGCGGATTTTTTTCTCTGACAAGGTTGTTTTTTCGCCTCCAAAATTTCACGATAAAGCTTCATAATGCGTTGGACCATGACGTCTGCGCTGTAACGTTCGCAGATAGTCTCTTGGGCTGACTTTCCCAGCCGCCCGGCCAGGGTTACATCACGCAGGATGCGCAAAACCTCTTGCGCTAATGCCGCCGGGTTATCTGGCAGAACCAGCAAACCATTCGTCTCATGCGTCAGCACATCGGGAATACCGCCGACGCTGGTTGCCACCACGGGGCGTCCCATTGACATGGCTTCGAGCAGCGTCACGGGTAGTCCTTCCCAGCGTGATGAGAATACAACGACATCCAGCGCGGCCATCACTCCTGGCATATCGCGCATAAACCCGGTAAAAACTACATGATCCTGAAGGCTCAATTCGATACTCAGCGATTCGAGCGCAGCGCGTAGTTCTCCATCACCGATGATGATGAGTTGTGCAGTCGGCACTTCGCGCACGATTTCAACCGCAGCACGCAGCAGAATATCGTGACCTTTAGCGGGATGCAGCCGCCCGATGACGCCAATGACAGGACTATCCGGCGCAAGACCCCACACGGCCTGTCTATCGAGTGGGGTAGTGTGATCGGGATCAAACCGGATCGTGTCTACCCCATTTTCGATCACGATCATACGGGAGAGAGGATAATGGCTCCACTGATGGGCATAATCACGAACATACTGTGTCACGGCGATGATTCTGTCACACGGCAGCATCACCCCACGCATGATGCCGCTGAATAAGGGGTTTTTCCGCCATTGGCTGGTGTTATGCAGAGTCGAGATTCGCGCCGGAACACGAGTAAGGGCCGCGCCGATCTGCCCGACTAAATCGCTTTTGAAAAGGTGGGTGTGGATTACGTCGGGCCGGTAGGTACGAATCAGATTGACCAGCCGTGTCAAGGCGCGCGGGTCTTTAAGACCCCGTTGGCTCAATCGAGTGAGGGGTATACCCAGTGCCTCAAAATCTTTATGTAAACCGCCTTCGGAAAAGTAGGCGATTCGAATTTCGTGCCCCTCGGAAAGATAGCGACGTGCCATCCCCAACAAGAGCATTTCTGCTCCGCCGATCTTGAGGCTGTCGATCACATAAAGCAATCGGAGGCGATCTTCCATTTCCGGCCCTAATTCTCTGGGTGTCCCCAATATCCATAACCAAGCAGCATGGGCCAGGCCAGCGCCATCACCCAACGCTGTTGGCGGCGATCCATCTTCTGCTGCCATTCATTATCCGCCTGAATAGTCAGGGATTCGCGCTGAAACCTAAGCGGGTTCCCCGCCACTGTGTGAGATGTGGTGAGAGTTAGACATCGATCCGCCAGAAAAGCAGGAGGAGGTTCCGGGAATCCCATATGGCGCATGATGTTATCCACCGCCGCCTGTGGTTGGCGGACCAGTTCTTCGTATTTCATGAACATATAGCGCGTTCTGGCCGCTTTGAACATCATCATTCCCACGTTGCAGCGATACCATTCGCGGACGCTGTGAGTTACCTTAAAGCGAGGCATATATTCTTGTTTCCAATGAACCTCAGGCCGGACTCGCTGGCGCTGCCACGAATAAGCGACCGCGCGAACATCTCGCACCAGATGGATGACGTGCAAATCGATATTGGGGATGGTCTTTAGCACAAAGCCATACGAGGGATTTTTAGAAGAATCGATGATTATCTGACCACCGGATACCTCGTGGATAGCTCGATAGAGTTTTTCCAGCGCCGCGGTATATTCGGCCAGGTCTTTCCGAAAATCTGGTGAACCACGCCCGCCTACTAGCAGGGGAATGTGGCGGAAACGCGCTACCCGATCATGCAGGGCCTGCATCCGAGCCGTGTCTACCTGTTCAACCCCGCCGTAAGCTCGTTGGATCACCTGCGGCCAAAAGGCACACTCTCGGAAGGGGTGGTTACATCCACAAAGCTGATTTTCTTCAATACTTCGATCCCAGATCGAGCGCAGTTCTCCCACAGAAAAAAAACCGGGTATTTCTCCCAGAATCAAATCAAGCAAAGTGCTGCCGCTGCGCCCGGCTCCCCCGATATACAACACTTTGATCTTATCGCTGTTCAAGTCCAGTCCCCTTTTTCTGGCACCTGATCACAGTATCGTCTTGATCAGGTGCCGCCGCAGCCATCGGTCCGGCAGCGGTAGTGTCAAAATCGACAGTTTCCAATAGACTAATCCCATAGCGATCAAGTTACGGAGAATATCACTTGCCGCTGTGGCAATAGCTGCCCCCAGCACGCCCATCCCCGGTATCAATAAGATCAGAAGCACAATATTTACCGCTGACGATAAAATGGCGTTATTGCGCATTAGTTTCTCGTACCCGGTCATGATCAGCAAATAGCCCACTGACCCGGTTGCCGCGTTTACAAACTGCCCGGCGGCCAGTACGGTTAAGGCGGTGCTGCCTGCTCGAAATTCCGTCCCAAAGACGCTTAAGATCGCTCCTGGTATGATGCTGAACAAGAGCAGGCAGGGAAAAGCGATCAGAGTCACTAGCCGGGCCGAATCGCGGGCCAGTTTACCCAGCGGCTTGACGCCTTCCTGAGCGTAAATTTTGGAGAACTTTGGAGCCACTACCAAATTGTTCGCGGTCAAGATCACACTGGTCAACAGGGCCACTCTTTTAACGGCGTTATAGATGCCAACCGACGAACTATCGCTCAGCATACCGAGCAGCAGCGTGTCCATCATTCCCACTACCGTGATGGTGAATTCCATCCAGAACAGCGGGATGCTGGTTCGCATCAATGATCGAGTGTCATAGTGGCCCTTGACGCTTCGCAGTTGAGGGCAAGCCCGCCGCCACAGCCAGATTCCGAGCACTAGTACCAGCAGCGTTGAGAGCAAAAATGATAACGCCGCGCCGGGTATCCCCAGCGCCAGGGCCAACACAATGAGAATGGGGATGTTAATCGCTGGAACGCCAATGCCGTGTACCAGCAGGGAATCGCGCACTCGCTCTAAACCGAGCAGCAGTTGGGCATGGAGGTGAAGCAGACTCCAGGGGATGATGCTGAGTGACATCACGCGCAGCGGCACCGTGAGATCAGGCTCGGAAAACACAATGTCTGCGATCCAGGTGGCGCTGACGAACACGATCCCTGTGACGAGTAGGGATAGACTCAAGGCGACTTGGATACTTTGCCGGTAAAGCCCCGCGACTTTTTCCCATTCCTGCTGCGCCGAATGAACGGCTGTAAAACGGATGAGCGCGTCACCCAACCCTATACGCCCGATCACGGTTGCCATCGTGGTGACGGTGTAAGCCAGGAAATAGACGCCAACGCCGTCGGCTCCCAACAGGCGCGCCAGCACGAGGTTAAACAAAAAGCTGATACCAGTTCGCATCAGGCGCAGCACAATAGCGCCAGAAGTCGCCCTGACCATATCCCATGTCCGGCGATCTAAGCGGAAAATCCGGCGCGGCAGCCGTTGAATACGATTAATCAATGATCTGCTCATACACCCGCTGGTAGGATTCAGCCACTACCTTCACAGTGTAATTTTCCAACACGGCTTCTCTGGCGCGTATCCCCATCGCACAAACCTGGGGCGTGCCGCTGAGCACCGTGCGGAGTGCTTCAGCTAGCGCACCCGAATCACCCACTGGAACGATTAACCCGTTCTCTCCCGAAGTGATGAGTTCTGGCACAGCCCCAACGGAGGTAACCACGACCGGCAGTCCACACGCCATCGCTTCGAGCAGGCTGAGGGGCAGCCCTTCGGCAAAAGAGGGCAGAACCCAGGCATCACTAGACTGCATGTAATCAGATGTGTTTTCACGCAGACCAGCTAATGTCACGCGGCCTGCCAGTTGTTCCTTGGTTTTGATCCGTAGGGCGGCTTCCATTTCGCCTGTGCCCACGATCACCAGGTGGGCCGGAGGGGGTACCTGTTTCCAGGCGTCCAGCAGAATATCCAGCCCTTTTTCTTGGGCCAGTCTCCCCACAAAACACACCTGCGGCCTGTCTGTGGGCAGCCCAAGTTTCTGCCGGATTTCAAGCCGCTGTTCAGCCTCTACCGGATGAAACACATCGGGATCAACGGCATTGGTGAGCATTTTGATCTTACGCTGTGGCAAGCCTTGCACGCGCAGTTCATGTTGAATTTCTTGACTGATGGCAATAAAAAGATCGGCGTCTCGTTTCAAAATATTCAGCCGAAATTGCCCCATCCGGCGATGGCGCAGCAGCTTACCCAGATCACCTAACGGCCCCCCGCGATGTAAGTTGATAATTAGAGGATAACGCAGCAGACGGGAAGCCAGCCAACCTAGCGTGGTGGGCGAGAAAATCTGGTGGCTGTGGATAACATTAAAATGGCTGCGCTGCCGGATGGCAGCCCAGGTTCCGAGCAGCACAAAGGACAGCGCGCCCAACACTTTTCCCTTTAGCACCGGCACACGCACGACGTTGATCCCGTTCCGAATGTCATGCCGGGGAGATCCCTCTATCTGCCGCGTAATGACAGTAACGGGCGTCCCCTGTGCGACCAGCCGCGATCCCAACAATTCAATCAGTTTTTCTGCGCCCCCCACATGAGGATAAAAATGTGTAGAGATCATACACACGCCGGTCACACCGCTTGTTTTGGGTTCGCCACCCTTGCGATTTTTCATGATCAATTCGTTGGTCTTAGAGCGGGTTGAGATGCTGCATCCAATTGAGACAGGTACGCCAGACTCGACGAAACCGCCAGGATGATCCACAGATAATTAAAATGTTCGATGCTTAGAAAAGCGCTAGAAAACATGAAACCGATTAACGCCAACTCAAATGCATTGGCGGGTGCCCAGAGCAGCCTCTGGCGCGGCAGGATACACCGCAGTTGCCTTAGATCGCGCCAGGCCGTGAACAGAATCAGCAAATAGGCTCCTAACCCCAACAGACCCATGCTTGATGCGATTTCCAGGTAAGAGTTATGCGCTACGCGGAAACGATCTTTGTCTTTTAGCGGATTTTCGAATCTAGCATATTCTGATAAAGGATAATATTCCGCATAAGCGCCATACCCTACTCCCAACCAGGGTTTTTCACTAATCAGCTCGCGTCCAAATGAAAGATAACTCAAACGACGCGCGATTGAGTCTTGGGCCGACTTGCTCACCAATGTGCCGCTGCCCAGTTCGCTCCACAGCACACGATCCTTAACCGTATCGGGCCAGAACGGCAGCGAGGCCAGCAGAATACAAGCCGACAGTCCCAACCAGAACCAACGGCGCGGCTGCCGCCAGATAGTGACCAGACCTAGCGTGAACAGCGACACCAGCCCGCCGCGTGATCCACTCATAACAACCCCGGTAAGCAGCGTGGCGACACAGCCTAACAGCACCAGCCGCCACACACGGCGACGCATGACAAGAAGCAGATAAATCCCTATCACAGCGGCGATCAGCGCGATAGCGGAATATTCATTGGGGTCCATGTAGACTCCACGCACACGAATATTATGCTCCCGAACCTGCTGGGCTTCATAGAATTCAAGAATCCCGAAAATCGATGCTGCTGTTACGCTCAAAACAATCACCCACATCGTTGTCAGCAGCGCGGTGGGGGAGTGGAGCAAATTTTTGACCGCAAGATAGAATGCCACTAAACGCAGCATTCGAATAACACTTTTGCCAACCTGCGGTATATAAAAGCCGGTTATCGCTGAAAACAACATGACAACTACAAAAAGCAGCACGGCAAAATCCTGGCTGTCGTCGAACAGACGAAACGGACGCCGCAGGAACATGATATTAAAGAAGAACACTCCGATCAGCAGCACCCCCAGCAGCTTAGAGACAGTTAATGAGCCTGGGAGATCGATGGGGTGAAAAAGGCTGCTTTCAAAAGGCACATAAGCAATCGAAAGATACATCGCCAGTTCTGGCCGGATCATGATCACCACGCCCGCAGCCAGGATGAGCGGTATCAGGATCACAACAGGCGCATATTCGCGCGGGACAAAAGGCAGCACTACACCCGCTGTCAGCATGGCGATCACTAATATCAAGGCGGGTAGTGCTTTCCAGAAAAACGCTGGCTGCTGCATGACGTAAATGTTGTGATTCACCGGATGCTTCCGAAGCTTAATGCTGATATGATAGTAACAATGACTCTCATGTATTGTAACGCTTCTGTCCCGGCCAATAATATGGGCAAAAGGTAACAATAAGACATGGCGCTTCGTTTGATGGGGCTTTCTGAACAAAACCTGACCTTCTCGAACGGGCAGGTTTACGGCAAAGACAGGGGCTTTTTTAATGCCCTCAGCCATCATTACACACTGGCGGGAATGATCTCAGTCAGGCTGCCGAAATCGGTACAGGCGGTTTACCGGATGCTGCATTTTCGTGCTGATCGATCCCGCTGGCGCACGGCGTCCAGTCTGAATGCCGGGGCGTTTACCCACCGGACCCGGCTGGCAGAGCGTTATCTCAGCCAGCGTGCCGGAGAATATGATCTGATCGTCCAGATGCATACCCTGACGGCGGCGGGAACTCAGCCGCGCCCGTATGTGCTCACCACCGATAATACCTTCCTGCTCTCGGAAAAGTATTGGCCGGAGTGGGTACCGCTGCGCCCGCGCGACCGGGAACAATGGATCGCCTTGGAGCGGCAGGTTTATCAGAAGGCCGCCTATTTGTTCCCCTGGAGCGAGTTCACCCGCCAATCGTTGATCCATGACTATGGGATCGCGCCCGAAAAAATCATTGTTACGGGCTGCGGGGCCTATTTTGAGACGGATCAGCCTGGGGCAGGGGGTTATGATTCTCAGACTGCCTTATTTGTCGGTGCTGAGTTCAAACGTAAAGGCGGTCAGACGCTGCTGACGGCCTGGCAGCAGGTCTGCCGCAAGCTGCCACAAGCGCAGCTTATCATTGTTGGCCCCCGCGCTATTCCCCATCCCCTACCGCCGAACACCCTCTATTATGGGCAGATCAACGACCGCCAACGCCTGGAACAGGTTTTCCGTCAGGCCGCCGTGTTTGTCATGCCATCCATTTTCGAACCCTGGGGGCATGTTTTTTTAGAGGCGATGGGCCTAGGGCTGCCCTGTATCGGGACCAACATCTGCGCTATGCCGGAGATTATTCGCGCTGATGAAACGGGTTTGATCGTGCCTGTCGGTGACGCGGAAGCACTCGCCGAAGCGCTGATCACCCTATTGAGCGATCCCGACCGGGCGCAGCAGATGGGCCGCCAGGGTTATGCAGCAGCGGTTGAGCACTACAACTGGAATGCGGTGGCCGCGCGTATGTTCCCCTATATTGAGCAGGCGGCTCTCACTGGGAGATAATTATTTCCTGGCTTTCTGGGCTTTTTCCGGGTCATAACGATAGAGATAGCGGGGATAACCCGTATCCCAGTGATGAGGGACCGCCCGCAGTGCCTCAAAACGATCTCCGAAGTCGGTTTCCAGAACGTAATAGTCCAACAAAAACGCGATCCAGGGCCACCCCCTTAACGGGTAATTGGTCAAAACGTAGGCTGGCCCTTCAGGTGCGATAGCCGGAGCGAGCAGTTTTCGGGTATTAGGATGGTTGCGGGTATCTATGCCCGGCCCCCGAATCATATCTTCCAGGGCGACCCAACCGGGTGTCGGATAGAATTCAAAATCATCAACATAACTCTGCCAGGGGGCGTAAACTGGGCCGTCAAGCTGG